>NZ_RZPW01000031.1:0-18184 GCF_003998455.1 Mesorhizobium sp. M7A.F.Ca.CA.001.08.2.1
GTGCATTTCAAAGTCGTCGTAGCCGGCCGGTCCGTCGCCTTGCGGCGTGTTGCCGGTGAGAAAAAGCTCGCCTTCGGGACGCACGAATGTTCCGGAAAGGTCGATGACATTGGGCATCCGGCCGGGGATCGGGTTGGCGCTGGCGAAGACGAAGCTGTAGCGCTTGTAGGGCGCGACCGGGATCGACAGGCCGGCCATGGCGGCCACCTGCTGAGCGCGCGGGCCCGCGGCGTTGACCAATGTTCCGCAGGCAACCGTCTGTCCGGTCGCGAGGCGCACCGAGATGACCCGCCCATCTGCGATATCCAGCCCTGTCACGGCATTGTCGATATACTCGACGCCGCTGGCACGGGCTGCGCGGCGGAAACCGTTCATCAGCCCCACGGAATCGAACCAGCCCTCTTCCCTGGCCCCCCAGGAACCGCCACCGAGATCCTCCACATTGAGCCAGGGGAAGCGATCCTTCAGCGGGCCCGGCTCAAGAAACACCGTGTGGGCCCCAAAACTGCGCTGCAGATCGACGCGCTCGCGGGCCGCTTTGACGCCGTCGGGTGAACAGCAGTAAAGATACCCATGCTCCTTGAAGCCGAGGTCGGGCGCCGGTTCGTCCTTGTAGAAAGGTGCCATACGCTCCTGAAATCCGCGGATGACCTCGATGCCGAACTGGCTGATCTTCACATTGATCGGATTGGAATATTGCTGCCGGATCGCACTGGTGGAGAGCGCCGTCGACGAGAATTCGTAGCTCGAGTCGCGTTCGACCACGAGGATCGAGGCGCCGCTGCCCAGCGCCTGGCTCAGCCAGTAGGCCGTGGACGAACCGATGACGGCGCCGCCGACGATGACGATGTCGTAGGCGGTCCGTGACGGCGCTTTGTACCGGGGGATCGGCATGGCTGTATCTCCGGTCTACTGAGTGAACGAAGCGACCAAGGCATCCGAGCCCCGCGCCAGCAGGCCGAGGTCGGAACCAACGGCAACCATGGTGAAGCCGTCGGCGAGGTAGCGGTCGGCATCGGTCTTTGCGGGAGCCAGGATCCCGCTGGCCTTGCCTGCCGCCGTTGCTGCCTTGCGCACCGAGGCGATCGCTTCTTGAACGTGTGCGGCCCCGGGATTGCCCATCGCACCCATGTTGGTGGAAAGGTCGCCGGGCCCGACGAACAGAACGTCGACGCCGTCCACTGCCGCGATCTCGGCGGCATTGGCGACGCCTAATTCATCCTCGATCTGTACGGCGAGAAGCTGCTGCTCACGCGCCTTGGCGTGGTAACCGGGGATGCGACCGAAGCCGTTGGCACGGTGACCGACCGAGAAGCCGCGAAATCCACCAGGCGCATATGTCATGGCCGCGACAATGGCGCGGGCCTGATCGGCCGTCCGCACATTGGGGATCATCAGGCTGCGCGCACCGATATCCAGGGCCTGCTTGATCAGATTGGGATCGTCGGAAGGCAGCCTGACGACGGCCTCGCTGTCGAAGCCGCCCATGACCTGCAACTGGGCCATGATGCTGCGCAGATGGTTGGGGCTATGCTCGCCATCGATCAGCAGCCAGCCGGCGCCGGAGCCCGCGACAATTTCCGTCGTCAGGGCGGAAGCCAGCGAGCACCAGATGCCGATATGGGCCCGGCCGGCCGACACGGCAGCCTTCAGCGTGTTGAGGCGCTCTTGCATTTTGCGGTCAGTCTCCGATGAGCGATAGGACATTGAAATTTGTATGATGTCCTATATCATACGGCAATAATTTGCTGCAAGATGCAATACGCACCAACCTTCGTACGGGGTTCAAGAATGAAGATCGGGTTCATCGGGCTCGGTGTGATGGGAGCACCGATGGCGCACCATCTCGTCGGCGCGGGACATGAGATCTTCACGGTCCTGAACCGCTCCCCTCTGCCGAAGGACCTTAGGGCATCGGTCGTCGCCTCTCCTGGCGATGTGGCGCGGATGTCCGAGATCATCGTGACCATGCTGCCCGACACGCCAGATGTGGAGCGTGTCCTGCTTGGAGGAAACGGCGTCCTGGAGGGGCTGTCGGCCGATAAGCTGGTCATCGACATGAGCTCGATCAGCCCTATCGCCACTGCGGAATTCGCAGCGAAACTGCGGCAAGCGGGAGCCGGCTACCTCGACGCCCCGGTCTCGGGCGGTGAGGTCGGCGCCAAGGCGGCGAGCCTCACCATCATGGTCGGCGGGGCGACCGCCGAGTTCGAGCGCGCGCTGCCGATCTTTCGGACGCTGGGCAAGAACATCACCTTGATCGGCGAGCACAATGGCGCCGGCCAGACCTGCAAGATCGCAAATCAGATCATCGTCGCGCTCAACATAGAGGCCGTGGCGGAAGCGCTCGTCTTTGCCAGCAAGGCCGGTTGCGACCCGGCAAAGGTGCGCGCCGCGCTGATGGGCGGCTTTGCCTCGTCCCGCGTGCTGGAGGTGCATGGCGAGCGCATGATCGCCCGGACCTTCGCCCCGGGCTTTCGCATGCGGCTTCACCAGAAGGATCTCAACCTCGCGCTCGAAAGCGCCCGCGCGCTTGGCGTCTCGCTGCCGAACACCGCGATGGCGCAACAACTGATGAGCGCCTGCTCAGCCCGACCAGGCGGCGCGGAGGCCGACCACTCGTCCCTCGTCCAGGCGCTGGAGATCCTCAGCGGCCACGAACTGTCAAAAGAAAAGGAGTAAAACCGATGCGCGGAACCGGCAAGGCCGAGATCTTCGTGATGCTGGCCCATCCCGTGGCCCATGCCAAGAGCCCCGGCATATTCAACGAGATCTTCGAGCAGAAGGGCCTCGACAGCCTCATGGTGCCCTTGAGCTGCCGCCCGGAGGATTTCGAGGCCTTCTGGGCCGGCATTACGGCAGCCGAGAATATCAGGGGCGTGATCATCTCGGTGCCGTACAAGGTTGCGGTCTATCACAAATGCACCGCCGCTCACGACCGCGCCGCGAGGGTGCAGAGCGCCAATTCCGTGCGCCGGCTGCCCGATGGCAGCTGGTACGCCGACAATTTCGACGGCGTCGGCTTTATCGATGGCCTCAAGGCAGGCGGGCATCAGATTGCCGGCCGCCGCATTCTCCAAGTTGGAGCCGGCGGTGCCGGCGCGTCCCTGGCCTATTGTCTCGCCGAAGCCGGTGCCGAGGAAATCCGCTTGGCCGACATCGATACCGGTCGCGCCGAAAAACTGGCGGCGCTGGTTGCGCAGGTCTTCCCGAAATGCCGCATCCAGGTTGGAGAGGCCGAGCCTTCCGGCATGCATATGGCGATCAACGCCACACCGGTCGGCATGCACGCCGGCGACCCGCTGCCGCTGGATGTGAGCCGGCTGACCCCGGACATGACGGTCGTCGACATCATCATGGAGCCCGCCGAGACCCCCCTGCTAAAGGCGGCGAAAGAGATTGGCTGCCGCATTCAGCCGGGGCGCCCGATGATGGATTTCCAGGTCCGGGCCATGTCCGAATTCTTCGACATCGAAGGCAAGGGTCGCGGCAATGGCTGAGACATTGACGGCCGTCGTCATCGGCGGCACTTCCGGCATCGGACGCGCGATAGCGCTGCGCTTTGCCGAGGACGGCTACCATGTGGTGGTCGCCGGCAGGGATGCGGCACGGGGCGATGAGGCGGTTGGCGCCTGCGCGGCGGTCGGCGCACCGCGCGCGCTGTTTGTCCAGACCGATGTCTCCGAATCCGGCTCGGTGGAAGCGCTGGCGCAGGCCGTCAGCGACGCGTTCGGTGCCCCGCACGTCGTCGTCAATTGCGCCGGCATCCTGCAGAGTGGCAAGCACGTCCTCGATCAGGATCTGGACGAAGACGAGAGGATGTGGCGAGTGAACTATCGCGGCACCTTGCTGGGTTGCCAGGTGTTCGGTCGGCTGATGTCGGCTGCCGGGCGAGGCGCGATCCTGAACGTCGGCTCGCTTGCCTCCTTCGCGCCGCTGTCCCTGCCCGCCTACACGCCCGGAAAGCATGCGGTCCTGGCCTTGACCCAGATCCTGGCCGCCGAGCTCGGTCCGCACGGCGTACGCGTCAATGCGGTGGCACCCGGCTACACGCTTTCGGACGGTCTGAAAGCCAGGATCGCCAAGGGTGAGCGCAACCCCGAAGCCATCCAGGCGACCACCGCGCTGCGCCGCTTCGTCGAGCCGCGCGACGTTGCCGAGGCCGCACTGTTCCTCTGCTCCGACCGGGCCGCATCGATAACCGGCGTCACCCTGCCCGTCGACGCCGGCTGGCTCGTTCAGGCGCCCTACGCACAATATCTGCAGGGAAACCCCATCCGCCAGACGCCGGCAATCTGAGTCCATCCGGCGGAGGCCGGAAATCTGACAAGGACAATCCAATGAGTGACATCAAGCGCTTCGACTTCGACACCCGCATCCACCACGGGGTCATCCACAATGGCACCCTCTACCTCACCGGCCAGGTCGCAAAGCCGGGTCAGTCTGCAGCCGACCAGATGCGCGAGGCGCTTGGCAAGGTCGACGTCCTGCTTGCTAAGGCCGGTACGGACAAGACACGCATCCTTCACGTGCAGATGTGGCTGGACGACATCAGGGATTTCGACGAGGTCAACACGGTCTGGGACGGATGGATGCCGAAGGAGCATGCACCCGCGCGCTCTTCCGGCGAAGGACGGATGGCCAAGCCTGGAATGCTGGTCGAGCTGATCGTCACCGCGGCGGTTTGAATGGCCTTGCCGGTTCGGGCATCATCGCGAATCTGGCTAAGGGGAGACTGATGACGAAGCGCAAACCGCTTTCCACTGTCGTGGCGGAGAGTCTGTCCGAAAAGATCCGTTCCGGATCTCTGCTTCCCGGCGCGCAATTGCCGACCGAGGCGGAGCTTTGTGCCGAGTACGACGTCAGCCGGACGGTGGTGCGGGAAGCGGTGGCGCGATTGCGCTCCGAAGGGATGGTGGTGCCGCAGCAGGGCCGCGGCATGTTCGTCAGCGAAACGCCGGCGCCGCGCAATTTCTCGATACCGGACGAGGCGCTGAGGACCTTGCCGGAAACCATTGCCCTGCTCGAACTGAGATTGAGTGTCGAAGTGGAGTCCGCCGGGCTATGCGCGGAACGGCGCACCGATGCGGAGGCGAGTGGAATCCGAACCCTGATGGAACAGGTCGACGCCCAGCAAGCGGATCCCGCTGTCGTCCAGATCCACTATGACTATGATTTCCATCTGGCGATCGCCAAAGCCGCGCGCAACGAATTCATCCACGGCTTCCTGAGCTATCTCAGGCCGATGATCGTTCCGCGCTTTCAACTGGGCTACGTGGTCACGCCGGCGCTCAAGGACAGCTACTACGCACGCATTCACAACGAGCACAAAACCATCGTGGACGCCATCGAAAGGCAGGACGGTCGTGCCGCTCGCCAGGCCATGCGCAAGCATCTGCACAACAGCCTCGGGCGTGTGCGCGCTTTGGCACGGGCTTCGGGCGTCGCGGCGACAGAGGCAGAGCAGCAGGCGGCTGCGGCCTCGCTCTTTACCGATATGAAGAGGCCTGCTCCGACAGGCGGGTAAGGCCCCCGGCTTCGATCACCTAAGGCATTCGCACTCACCCAGATTAGCCACCGCATTGCGAAAGCCATGTTTTGGCTCCGCCAGCTGACCTGAACCGTTTCCCGCAGGTTGAGAACATCGTTTTCCCATCATTTCCTTCGATTTTCAGCCTCGGCGCCGAAGTGACCACCTGCCCGGTTTTCGGGCGGGAAAAGAGAATTCGAAAGTTTATCTTTCCTTTTTGCTGGTTTTCTTGGTTTCGCGGCATCGGCCCAGGCCGCAGACTGAATCAGGCAATCAGGGAAGCCAACGTGACGACAGCCTTCATCACAGGTGCAACAAGCGGCATAGGGCGGGCCATGGCGATCGCACTGAGCGACGCCGGCTACGATGTCTATGCGGTCGGGCGCAGCCAGGCCGCGCTCAAGGCGTTGCAGGCCGAGCGATCCGGCATCGTGCCCATCGCCGTCGACGTGACCGATCGCGAGGCGCTGGAAGCTGTTCTGGCGGATCTGACCATCGACGTGCTGATCAATAATGCCGGGATCATGCCACCGTTGGGCAATTTCGCCGACATGAAAATCTCCGACATCGACACCACGCTGGAGGTCAACCTCAGCGCGGCAATCCTGCTTACCCGCCTCGTCGTTCCGCAGATGCGCGAGCGGCAGGCTGGCCACATCCTGTTCACCGGCTCCACCGCGGGCCACGCGGCATATTCCAACATTGCCGTCTATTCGGCCACCAAGGCGGCGATATCAGGCTTTGCCGCCGCGTTGCGCGCCGACCTCTCCCCATCAGGCGTCCGTGTCACCGAGATCGTCGCCGGCCGCGTCGAGACGCAGCTCTACCAGGACATCCTCGACGCAAAGGCGCGCGCGGCCATGTACGCCAGCAAAGTGGTGCAGCCGGATGACGTGGCCAGAATGGTGGTCGCGGTACTCGGCCTGCCCGCATGGGCCGACGTTACCCGTTTCGACATCATGCCGACATGGCCAACCTCGCCAAGCGGCACCAAGTAAGGAAAAACTGGAATGAAGGATCTTTCCGTTCTGATCGTAGGCGGCGGCGCTGGCCTCGGCGCGCTTTTGGCCAGGATGGCTGTAGAGGCCGGGGCTGCAAAGATCGGCATCATCGACATCAACCAGGACGCCGCCGAAGCCGCTCTCGCACCGGCAAAGGCCAACGGCCTGCCGACCGCGGCCGCCCTGTGCGACATCCAGATCGGCCCTCAGTGCCACGCCGCCTTCGACGCCATCGTTTCGAAGCTCGGGCGTATCGACACGCTGATCAATTGCGCCGCGATCTACCCTCGCCGCCCGCTCCTCGAGATCAGCGACGCCGATTGGGATGCCTCCAATGGCATCAACATCAAGGGCACTTATCATATGATGGTGGCAGCCGTTCGCCACATGCAATCGCAGGAGCCGAAGAGCCATGTGCGTGGCCGGATCGTCAACCTGACCTCTGTCGATGCCTTCAAGGCGCATCCGCAGAACGCCCACTATGCGGCAACCAAGGCCGCCGTGGTCAGCCTGACGCGCTCCTTTGCCCATGACGTCGCAAAACACGGGATCCTGGTCAATTCGGTGGCCCCCGCAGGCATGGCCACGGAGCGGGCCAAGGCCCTCGGCTTCCTCGAGGAACTGGCCAAGGCGAGCCCGCTGGGTCGTGGCGCCGAGCCTGCGGAGATTGCCGAGTGGGTTCTCATGACCGGCGGCCCCAAGAATACCTACATGACCGGAGAAAACGTAATTGTTTCAGGTGGTTATATATACGCCTGAGCTATTTTCGCGGCGCCGGCGGCGCTGAATTGTCCAACAGGAACGCAAGCGAAAGGAGGTGGAATAGACGATGACCGGCAAGCTTCGCCTTCCCTCGCTGAATGCGCTTCGCGTCTTCCACGCCGTCGCGCAGCACAAGAGCTTTCGGCAGGCGGCGGATGAATTGCTGGTCACGCCGCAGGCCGTCGGACAGCAGATCAAGCTACTGGAGGACACGCTTCAGGTGACACTGTTCGAACGCAAGGGGCGGTCGGTCGAATTGACCGAGTCTGCCATCCTTCTCTCGCACTATGTCAAAGCTGGGTTCGACGAGTTTTCCGAAGGTGTTCGCCGCGTCACCAAGTCGAATTACCGGGACCGCATCAACCTGAATGCGAGCCCCTATTTCGCGACCCACTATTTGCTGCCTCGCCTATCTCTGTTCCGGGAGATATTGCCCGGTGCGGATCTGCGCCTGACGACGATGGTCGATCTGCCCGATTTCGGACGCGACGACATCGATATGACCGTCCAGTGGGGCTACGGCAATTGGCCGGACTACGAGACCATACTGCTGGTGCCTGACCCGAAGGTCATCTGCTGCACTCCGGCCATCGGCGAGAGCATCAAGTCGGCGCAGGACCTGACGTTGTTCACGTTGCTGGACACCGTCAAGTCGAAGCGCCTTTGGCCAGACATTTTACGCCACCTTGCCATCGAGCAGACGGACGGCAACCGAAGCATCAGCTTCGACGATGCCGCGACCATGCGCCGTGCAACCCTGCAAGGCATCGGCGTCGGTCTCGTCTCCGTCATCGACGCCGAGGAAGATTTGAGGTCGGGCGCGCTGGTCGCTCCGGTCGGGCGCGACGCCCTTGCCGATATGCGGCCGGAAGAAGTTCCTGGATTCTACCTGATCGTCCCGCGCGGGCACCTGCGCGTGAAGGCGGTCGCCGCCCTTCATCGATGGCTCGCCCAGCAGGACTGGGGCAGCGATCTGAAGATTTCCTCCGTGCCGAAACCGACCCCGCTTTCCGATTAGGAGCGGCTTTGAGACAGAGCTCCGAAAGAGAATTTTTGGGCCTCCAACAACAAGAAACCAAACAACCTCAACAGTGGAGACGGAACATGAAGACGATGAAATGGGGGGCCGCAGCCATGGCCCTTGGACTTGTGCATTTTGCAGCGCCGGCAGAAGCCGCCGGCGGCAAGACGCTGGAAGCCGTCAAGGCGCGCGGCGTGCTCAACTGCACCGGCCATGACGGGTCTTATCTCGGCTTCGCCGAAGTCGACGACAAGGGCAACTGGAAGGGCATGGACATCGATCTCTGCCGGGCGGTGGCCACGGCCGTGCTCGGCGACCCGGCAAAACTGAAGGTCGTTCCGATCAGCTGGGCGCAGCGCTGGCCGTCCCTGCAATCGGGCGATGTCGACATCATCATCAAGGCGTCGGGCGGCACGCTCAGCCGCGACACCGAGCTCGGGCTGCAATTTTCCATGTCCTATTACCTCGGAACGACCAAGGTGATGGCGCACAAGGAGCTAAACCTCAAGTCGCTCAAGGATGCGGCCGGCGGCACGATCTGCATTCCCGCCGGCACGTCGCAGGAACAGCAGGTCGCGGCCTATACGGCCAAGCTTGGCATCAAGCTCGAACCCGTGCTCATCGAAAAGACCGAGGAGCTCGAGCAGGCCTATTTCTCCGGACGCTGCGATCTCTATGCGCAGTGGGGCCCGACGCTCGCCATTGCGCGCATCGCCAAGAGCAAGGTCGACGACCATGTCATCCTGCCCGACGTGCTCGCCGTCGAGCCTGAAGTCATGATCATGCGCCAAGGCGACGACAATTGGGTTGACATCGCCAACTGGACGCTGAGCACGCTGATCTTCGCCGAGCAGGAAGGCATCACCTCCAAGAACGTCGACGAGGTCAAGGCCAAGCCGACCTCGCCGCAAGTCGCCAAGTTCCTCGGCGTCACGCCAGGCATGGGCAAGGGTCTCGGTCTCGATGATGACTGGGCCTACAAGGTGATCAAGAACGTCGGCAATTACGGCGAAATCTTCGAGCGCGACCTCGGCAAGGACTCGCCCTACAAGATGGACCGCGAGTTGACCAACCTTTGGAACAATGGCGGGGTCCTGTTCCCGCTGGTGATCGACTGATCCGTCCTTAACTCACCCGCTCCAGGCCCCGCCCGGCACAGCCGGGCGGGGTCGGCGACAATTCGGCAAGGATCTTTGGATGGTCAGCCTGCTGAGAAATCAAAAGGTCCGCAACGCGCTGTTGCAGGTCCTCTATGTCGGCTCGATCGCCGCGATGGTGCTTGCCGGCATCGTGATCGCCCGCCGCAACCTGGCTGATCAGGGGATCACCTCCGGATTCGACTTTCTGTTCAAGTCGACGGGTTGGGATGTGAATTTCTCGCTGCTGCCCGCCACGGCCAATGATCCCTATTGGTGGTACTTCCTCATCGGCATCATCAACACGCTGTTCCTGGGGAGCGTCGGCCTGATACTGGCGACGATCGTGGGAACGATCGTCGGTCTGGCGCGGACGTCTTCGAACGATTTGGCGCGGCTGCTCGGCCGTACCTATGTGGACATCTTCCGCAACATTCCCCTGATCCTCCAGGTTTTCTTCTGGTATGCGATCATCACGCACCTGCCGACGCCGCGCAGCGCGCACGAAGCCTGGGGCTTCCTGCTCACCAGCCGAGGACTCTACATCCCGTTCCCGAACGTCGGCAGTGCCGCGTTTGCCGCAGCCACAGTGGCTGTGATCGCGGCCATCGTGCTGCCGGCCTGGCTGGGCAGGACGTCGCTCCTTGCCCAGCCGATCGGCCAGCGGCGCACCATCCAGTTTGCCGCCGCCGCAGCGGCACTGGCCTGCGCGACCATCATTCTGGCTCTCGGACGTCTGCCGGATACGCCGCTGCTGGACTTCCCTGCCCTGCAAGGCCTCAATCTGAGAGGCGGCCTGCGTATCCCTCCGGAGTTCGCCACCCTCGCCATCGCCATCGCCATCTATGGCGGCTCCTACATTGCGGAGATCGTGCGCGGAGGCTTCAAATCTGTCGGCACCGGCCAGGTCGAGGCAGCCCTTTCCTTGGGCCTTAGTCCCTGGCGGGTCTTCACGCTGGTGCGGCTGCCGCTGGCGCTGCGTGCCATGCTGCCGATCCTTGCCAATCAGTATGTCTGGCTGATGAAGGCGACGACGATGGGCATCGCCGTGGGCTTCACCGACTTCTTCATGATTGTGGCGCTGACGATCAACCATTCCGGGCAAACACTCGAAGCGATCGGCATCCTGATGGCAGGCTTCCTCGCCATCAACCTCAGCCTTGCCGCCGTCTTCAACCGCATCAACAAGGCAATTGCCCTCAAGGGCAATCAACTGAGGGGCTGAGAGATGGAGATGGTCATTGTCGCTCCACCCGCTCCCGGCAGGCTTGAGGATCTGAGGCGACGCTTCTTCGCGACGCCGCTTCAGGCGGTGGTGTCGCTGGCCTGTCTGACGATCATGGTCTTCCTGGTCTGGAAGCTGCTGAATTGGGCGGTTTTCTCGGCTGTCTTCACCACCAGCGGCGGGCCGGAAGCCTGCCAGGCGACAGCGGGAGCCTGCTGGTCGGTCATCGCAGCGAGATGGCGGATCATCTTCTTCGGCCTCTATCCCTACGAGGAACAATGGCGCTCGGCGCTGGCCTGCGTCGCCGTTGTGGTGATGACGGTGCTGAGCTGTATCCCGGCGTTCTGGACGGGCCGCCGGATCGCGCTGGTATGGGGAGCCGGAACAGGCCTTTTCTACCTATTGATGAAAGGCGGCGTGCTTGGCCTTGCCCATGTCGGCGAGGAAGCCTGGGGCGGGCTGGCGCTGACCCTGTTCATCTTCGTTACCACCTGCCTGATCGGTTTCCCCTTGGCGATCTGCCTGGCCTTGCTGCGCCGGTCGGAGCTGCCCTGGATTTCGCGGACCACCGGCCTCATCATCGACGGGATCCGGTCGCTTCCGCTGATATCGATCCTCTTCACCTTTGCAGTGGTTCTGCCGTTCGCGCTGCCGGAATGGCTGCAGGGCGATAAGCTTTACCGCGTGATCCTCGGCTCCGCTCTGTTCTTCTCCGCCTATCAGGCTGAGATCGTGAGAGGCGGCATGCAGGGCGTTGCGACAGGACAGGAGGAGGCTGCCATGGCGCTCGGCATGCGCTACTGGCAACGCATCAGCCGCATCCTCCTGCCTCAGGCAATGCGCAACGCGATGCCGGCCACGATCAACCAGTTCGTCATCTCGTTCAAGGAGACCTCGCTGGTGGTCATCGTCGGTTTCTTCGAGATCCTGGCTTCCGGCAATGCCGCCTATGGCACCGGCGAATGGCGCTTCGCCTATGTCGAAGTCTATGCCTTCATCGCCTTCATCTACTTCATCTTCGTCTTCAGCCTATCCCGCTATGGCGCCTTTCTCGAGCGCCGCATGTCGGTCAGCGAACGGTAAGGAGGCGTGCAGGTGATCTCAACCAATTCGACCGGTGAGCCGGCGCTCCGCATCGAAAACCTCGACAAATACTACGGCACGTTCCAAGCACTGCGCGGGATAAACCTTTCCGTACAACGGGGCGAAAAAATCGTCGTCTGCGGACCCTCCGGCTCCGGCAAATCGACGATGATCCGCTGCATCAACCGCCTCGAACAGCACAATCGCGGCCGCATCGCGGTGCTCGGGACCGAGCTCAACGACGATGTCGGCAATATCGACGAGATCAGGCGTGAAGTCGGCATGGTGTTCCAGCACTTCAACCTGTTCTCGCACATGACGGTGCTGGAGAACTGCATGATCTCCCCGATGATCGTGCGCAAGCAGCCGCGGGCGCAAGCCGAGGCAACCGCCCGCCACTACCTGGAGAAGGTGCGCATTCCCGAGCAGGCCATGAAATATCCCAGCCAATTGTCCGGCGGTCAGCAGCAGCGCGTCGCCATTGCACGCGCTCTTTGCATGCAGCCGCAGATCATGCTGTTCGACGAACCGACCTCGGCGCTCGATCCGGAAATGGTTTCCGAAGTGCTTGACGTCATGGTCACGCTTGCCTCGGAAGGCATGACGATGATCTGCGTGACGCATGAAATGGGCTTTGCGCGTCGCGTGGCGGACCGGGTGCTTTTCATGGACGGCGGCGAGATCCTCGAAGAAGCGCCTCCGGACGAGTTCTTCACCTCTTCCCGCAACGAGCGCACTCGACAATTCCTGTCGCAGGTGCTGGGTCATTGATTGGAAAGCAACGATCCGGACGTGTCGCTCGGCACGCCCTCAGCTAACTCGGGTAGATCAATGACCGATCACGCCACCGCGCTGCACGAGATTCTCGGGCCGAAAGGCTGGCTTTCGGGCCGGGATGCCGAGCCCTACCAGCGCGATTGGCTCAATCGCTATGGCGTCGCACCTCTTGGCGTTGCCAGGCCCGCGGATACGCCGGAGGTTGCCAGTGTCGTCAAGCTATGTCGCGAGGCAGGGCTGGCGGTGGTGCCACAGGGCGGGAACACCGGGCTTTGCGGCGCCGCCGTCGCCGAGCAGCCGAATGCGGTGATCGTCTCGCTGTCACGCATGACGGCGATCGGGAAGCCGGATCTGGACAGCGGATCGATCGTCGTCGAGGCGGGTGTCGTGCTGGCAACGCTGCACGAGGCGCTGGAACCGAATGGCCTGATGTTTCCAATGCGTCTGGGCGCAGAAGGCAGCGCCAGGATCGGCGGCCTGATCGGCACCAATGCGGGCGGCAGCCAGGCTTTCCGATACGGCATGATGCAGGATCTCGCCCTGGGTCTCGAAGTCGTGACGCCTGATGGCGGGATTTGGGACGGACTGCGCGCGGTGCAGAAGGACAATGCCGGCTATCAACTGCGCAAGCTGTTCTGTGGCGCTGAGGGCACGCTCGGCATCGTCACGCGCGCGATCCTGCGGCTCTACCCCAAGCCTCGGCAGCAAGCGAGCGCCCTTCTGGTCCTGCCCGGCTTTGCCGCCGCCGTTTCGTTCGGCGCCTTCCTGCGCGGCGAGGCCGGGGAATTCCTGACTGGCCTCGAGTTCTTCTCCGATGTGGGCCTGCGATTGGCGCTCAAGCACGTGCCCGACCTTGCCTACCAACTGGAGACACGGGGCGACGTCTATCTGCTGGTCGAACTGGCATCGGGGTCGTCACGCGTTCCCCTGGACGAGATCCTGGCGTCAGCGCTGGAATGGGGCATGGAACAGAGCCTGGTTAGTGACGGCGCGCTGGCGGCGACAGGTGCGCATCGGGCACAATTCTGGCGGCTGCGCGAAGAGCAACCGGAGGGACAAAGGCTGGAAGGCGAGCAACTCAAGCACGACATCTCCGTCCCTCCAGGTGCAATCGCCCGTTTCGTCGAGGCAGGCGCGAAGATCTGCGGCGGCATTCTTCCCGGTGTGCGGATAAACCCGTTCGGGCACCTCGGCGACGGAAACATCCATTACAATTTGTCTCCGCCGGAAGGTCGTGCCGATTTCGACGGCAAGGCCGAGCTGTTCGCAGAGGCGCTGTCATCTCTTGCCACTCAGATGGGCGGCAGCTTTGCCGCCGAGCATGGGCTTGGCCGGGCAAAGGTGGTCATGGCCGACCGCAATCGCGGCCTGGTGGAGCGAGAGCTCATGGCGCGGCTCAAAGGCGCGTTCGATCCGCTGGGCACGATGAACCCGGACGTCCTGGTGCGCGCCTCTCGGGAAAGAAAAACTTTCGAATAGACGGCATTTCTTGGTTTCGTCTCGATGCGCCAGCGTGCACGTATGAATTCGAAAGGCAGGCTCGGTCCGCTTGCCGCCTGAATGAAGGATGTCGCAGCATGATCCGCAATGGCGGTCGCCTCCTTGTCGAGTGCCTGATCGCGCTCGGCGCGACCAAGAGTTTCGGTGTGCCGGGCGAAAGCTATCTGGCCGTGCTGGACGCGCTGCACGACACTCGTGGAAAGCTGGACTACGTGCTGTGCCGCAACGAGGGCGGCGCGGCATTCATGGCCTCGGCCTATGGCAAGCTGACGGGTTCGCCGGGCATCTGCTTCGTGACGCGCGGACCGGGTGTCGCCAATGCGTCCATCGGCGTGCACACGGCGATGCAGGACAGTTCGCCGATGATCCTGTTCGTCGGCCAGGTCGGCACCGACATGCGCGGCCGCGAAGCGTTTCAGGAAATCGACTACCGCGCGGTGTTCGGCACGATGGCGAAATGGGCGGTGGAGATCGACGCTGTCGAGCGCCTGCCGGAAATCATTGCCCGGGCCTGGACCACGGCGCTCACCGGGCGGCCCGGCCCGGTGGTGATCGCCCTGCCCGAGAACATGCTGACCACGCCGACCGATGTCGCGGCGCTCAGCGGGCCTGCCAGGGTGTTCGAGGCCGCGGCCGATGCCGATGCGCTGGCCGAGGCCCGGTCCATGCTGGCCGCCTCCAGCAGACCGGTCATCCTGATCGGCGGTGCCAACTGGTCAGCTGACGGGCGTGCCGTGCTCCAGGCTTTCGCCGAAACCTCCGACATTCCGGTGGTCGCGGCGTTCCGTTTCCAGGATCAGTTCGACAATGGCTCACCGGTCTTCGTCGGCGAGGCCGGTGTCGGCATGGTCCCGCATGTCAAGAAGCTGATCCGGGACGCCGATGTGATCCTGGCGATCAATTTGCGCTTCGGCGAGATGACCACGGATGGCTACACGCTGCTGTCCGTGCCCGAGCCGAAGCAGAAGCTGATCCATGTCCATGCTTCGGATCGCGAGATCGGCAAGATCTATGTGCCGGCGCTTGGCATCCATGCCGGGCCGAACGCCTTCGCCAAGGCGCTCTCGCCGGTCAAGGGCGACTGGGCCGCGTGGCGGTCGCAGGCACGCCAAAGCTATGAGGGCACGTTCACCGCGCCTGCCCAGCCGGGCCCGGTCGACATGGTCGAAGTCAGCCGCTGGCTGCGCGAAACGCTGCCCGACGACGTCATCCTGACCAACGGCGCCGGCAATTTCACCGTGTGGCCAAACAAGTTCTTCAAATTCGGGCCAAAGGCGCGGCTGCTTGCACCGCAATCCGGCGCCATGGGCTACGGCCTGCCGGCGGCCATCGCGGCCAAAGTGGCCTTTCCCTCACGCACGGTGGTCTGCTTTGCCGGTGACGGCGATTTCCAGATGAACTGCCAGGAGTTGGGGACGGCGATGCAGGCCGGGGCGCAGCCGATCGTCCTCATCCTGAACAACGGCATCTACGGGACCATCCGCGCGCATCAGGAGCGGCACTATCCGGCGCGCGTGTCGGGAACGAACATCGAGAACCCGGATTTCGTCGGCATCGCCCGGGCCTATGGCTTCCACGCCGAGCAGGTCGGCGCGACCTGCGATTTCGCCGGCGCTTTCGGCAGGGCGCTGGCATCCGCGACCGGCGCGGTCCTGGAGCTGGATATTTCCCCGGAGGCGATCACGCCGCGTCAAACCCTTTCCCAAATGCGCGACGCAGCGCTCGCTTCGCATAAGGCCAACGCATGACCAGTACGGCAAATGACATCCGTCTCGGCGCGGATATCGGCGGCACGTTCACCGATATTGTGGTCGATGTGCGCGGCACGATCTTTTCGACCAAGATCCTGACCAACTATGCCGCCCCCGAACAGGCTATCCTCGACGGGATCGAGATCGTCGTGCGCGACGCCGGCATCACGCTGGCGGACCTCGACATCGTCATTCACGGCACCACGCTGGCGACCAACGCGCTCATCGAACGGCGTGGCGCCAAGACGGCATTGGTCACCACCGAAGGGTTTCGCGATGTCATCGAGATGCGCACGGAAAACCGGTTCGAACAGTATGATCTGAACCTGAAGCTGCCGCCGCCGCTGATCCCGCGCGAGCATCGCTATACGGTCAAGGGGCGCATCGGCGCGGACGGAAAGGAATTGCAGCCGCTGGACGAAGCAGCGCTCGACGAGATCGCCGACAGCATCGCCGCGGGCGGCTTCGGCGCCGTCGCCATCGGCTTCATCCATTCCTACATGAACCCGGTGCATGAGCAGCGGGCACGCGCGATCCTCGCCAGAAAGCTGGACATACCGATTTCCATCAGCGCTGAGGTCTCGCCGCAGATGCGCGAGTTCGAACGCTTCAACACGGTTTGCGCCAATGCCTATGTCCGGCCGCAGATGGCCGACTATCTGGTGCGCCTCCAGGTGCGGCTGAAGGAGATGGGGGCGAACTGTCCGGTGTTCATGATCCACTCGGGCGGCGGACTGATCTCGGTGGAAACCGCGTCCGAATTTCCGGTGCGCCTGGTCGAGTCCGGTCCGGCCGGCGGTGCCATTTTTGCGGCCGACGTGGCGCGGCGCTTCGACCTGGACTCCGTCGTCTCCTACGACATGGGCGGAACGACCGCGAAGATCTGCCTGATCGAGGACTATTCGCCGCGCACGGCGCGGACCTTCGAGGTCGCCCGCACCTATCGCTTCTGCAAAGGCTCCGGCATGCCGATCTCGATCCCGGTCATCGAGATGATCGAGATCGGCGCCGGCGGCGGCTCGATCGCCTGGGTCGACGCCATGGGCCGCATCCAGACCGGCCCGGAAAGTGCCGGGTCCGAACCCGGTCCCGCCTGCTACGGGCGTGGCGGCAGCCGCCCAGCCATCACCGATGCCGACCTGGTGCTGGGCAAGCTCGATCCCGACAATTTCGCCGGCGGCGCCATCAGGCTCGACACGCAGGCTTCCGAGCAGGCGATCACCCGCGATGTCGGCACCCGGCTTTCGCTCAATTCCGTTTCCGCCGCTTTCGGCATCTGCGAGGTCGTCGACGAGAATATGGCCAATGCCGCCCGCGTCCACGCGGTGGAAAACGGCAAGAACATCTCCGACAATGTCATGATCGCCTTTGGCGGTGCAGCGCCCCTGCATGCGGCGCGGCTGTGCGAGAAGCTTGGCGTCGAACAGTGCCTTGTCCCGCAAGGCGCCGGCGTCGGCTCGGCCATCGGTTTCCTCAAGGCGCCGTTCGGCTACGAGGCGCTGGCTTCCAAGCTGATGCGGCTGTCGCGCTTCGATGCATGCGAGGTGAATGCGCTGCTCGACGGGCTGAAGACGACTGCCGAGAGCTTCGTGCGAGCCGGCACTAACAATGCCATCACCCGCGAGATCACCGCCTTCATGCGCTATGCCGGCCAGGGTTGGGAAATCCCGGTGCCGCTGCCCGACAGGGCGTTCAAGCCCGGCGACGAGGTGAGCCTCAAGGACGCCTTCCGGGACAATTATGCGCGCTTCTTCGGCCGTGCCATTGATGGCCTCGACGGATTGGAAATCGAGATCGTCACCTGGTCGGTCAAGGCGCAGGACGTGCGGCCGGCGCCCGCAAGGCACGAGATCACCATGGGGACCAGGACCGTCGCCGCTTCGCAAACACGCGAGGTTTTCGATCCGGCGACCGGAACCGTGCAGGTTTCAGCCATCATCGAACGCGCCGACCTTTCGCCAGGGGATCGCATCAGCGGTCCGGCGGTGATCGTCGAGCGTGAGACGTCGACGGTCGTCACCACTCTCTTCGATGCCGCGCTACAGAGCGACGGTTCGATCCTCCTGATCCGCAAAGGGGTCCAGGCATGAGCGACATCTTGGAAATCCGCATGCAGGTGATGTGGAATCGCCTGATTTCGGTGGTCGAGGAGCAGGCGCTGACCCTGTTGCGTACGGCCTTCTCCACGTCGGTGCGTGAATCGGGCGATCTGTCGGCCGGCGTGTTCAATCCGCGCGGCGAGATGCTGGCGCAGGCCGTGACCGGTACGCCAGGGCATGTGAACACCATGGCCGAGGCCGTGCTGCAGTTCATGAACGAGATCCCGCGCGAGGAGATGTACGAGGGCGACACCTATGTCACCAACGATCCCTGGAAAGGCACCGGCCATCTCCATGAC
>NZ_RZPW01000320.1:0-6586 GCF_003998455.1 Mesorhizobium sp. M7A.F.Ca.CA.001.08.2.1
AAGCTGTTCGAACTGCTGGCCAGGCATGAAGTGAAGGACGGAGATGACGATCGTCTTTCGGCGCTGTTGGCAAAAGGCCATGCGCCGCGCGCCGCCGCCACCTTCGCCGGGCCGATGGATTTCGGCGCCGACGAGGACGAAATCTCGATCCTGGACTTCCAGGCCGCCGCCGATCTCGACCCGAACTACTTCAGCAAGGAGGGCCTTGGCGCGCTGGTGGCGCGTTTCGGCGCCAGCGTGCCGGTCGAACTGTCGACGCCGGTACGCAAGATCCTGTGGGACGTGCCCGGCGTCGCCTGCGTCACCGATCGCGGCACCGTCCGCGCCAAAGCGGTGATCGTGACCGCTTCGCCAGCGGTGCTCGCCTTCGAGGAGATCGCGTTCTCGCCGGCCCTGCCCGACACCCATTTTGGCGCCTTCTTCGACCTGCCGATGGGCATGCTGACCAAATTGCCGGTCGAAATATCGGGCACAAGGCTCGGGCTGCAGCCCTTCGACGACCTGCTGATCGAACGGATGGCCAGGCACGACATCTATTTCCTGTGCTTCCCGTTCGACCTTGACCTGATGGTCGGCTTCGTCGGCGGCGATTTCGCCTGGGAAATGTCGGCGGCCGGCGAGGCGGCCGGCATCGACTTCGTCGTCGACCGGCTGTGCGGCATCTTCGGTGGCGATACGCGCAAGCATGTCGGACGCGCCATGATGACCAATTGGGGCGGCGAGCGCTTCGTGCGCGGCGCCTACGCCGCCGCCCGCCCTGGCCGTTCACTGGCGCGCGCCGCGCTCATGCAGCCGGTGGCCGACAAGATCTTCTTCGCCGGCGAGCACTTGGCCGGCCCGCTGATGCAGACCTGCGGCGGCGCACGGCTGTCGGGCGAAGCGGTGGCAAGACAGGTTGTCGCCCAACTTGCGGCCAAATAGCTTCAGGAAAATGTGGAACGCCGCGCGGCTGTTCGCGTTGGGCACGGGCCGCCGTGAATATCTATGTCACCTCCGGTGAATTGAGACCGACATGAAACTCTTCGACTGCCCCCATTGCGGCCATCGCATCTATTTCGAGAACGCCCAGTGCCTGAACTGCGGGAACCCCGTGCTCTACGATCCCGAGCACGCCTGTTTCGCGCTGGCGAGCGCCGACGGCATCTTCCAGTGCACCAACGCCGATGAATGCGCCTGCAACTGGATGGCCGAGCCCGGACACGCCTTTTGCCGCGCCTGTGCGCTCAACCAGTTGATCCCGGATCTCTCCGTCGACGGCAACCGCCGCCGCTGGATCCGTGTCGAAGCGGCGAAGAAGCGCGCCATCTATTCGCTGCTGGCCTTCGGGCTGCCGGTGGCGCCCAAGCAGAACCCCGCCGACGAGATCGGGCTGGCCTTCGACTTCCTCGCCGATCCGATCGGCGGCGGCCCCGGCGGCGAGCGGATCCTGACCGGCCACGACAATGGCCTGATCACGCTCAACGTCGCCGAGGCGGATTCGGCCGAGCGCGAGAAGCGGCGCGTCGAGATGGGCGAGAACTACCGCACCTTGCTCGGTCATTTCCGTCATGAGCTTGGGCACTATTACTGGGACCGCCTGATCCGCGACGATCCGCACCGGCTCGAAGCTTTCCGCGCACTGTTCGGCGATGACCGCGCCGATTACGAACAGGCGCTGAAGGCCTATTATGCCAATGGTGCGCCGCCCGACTGGCAGCAAGGCCACATCTCGGCCTATGCGACCTCGCATCCATGGGAGGACTGGGCCGAGACCTGGGCTCACCACCTGCACATCACCGACACGCTGGAAATGGTGCACGCACTGAACTTTCCGCTCGGCCGGCTGGAGACGGTGGAGGCCAACGACTTGCCGCGCGGCGACACCGGCGGCGAATTGCAGGCGGCACCCTCGGAGCCGCCGACCGCGCCCGAGCCTTTCGAAAAGATCCTTGCCCGCTGGCTGGTGCTGTCGGAAGCCTCCAATTCGATCAACCGCTGCATGGGCCTGCCGGACCTCTATCCCTTTGTCATTTCGGACGTCACGGCGCGGAAATTGGACTTCGTTCACGAACTTCTGACCGATTTGCCTGGAGAACAGGGAACAAATCGTGAGTTGGCACAGGCGCTTTAGCGGGAACGCATGAGCTGCTGCCCCGTTTTCGCTGGCGAGGGACCATGAAAACGGAGAGAAACCATGAAATCCCTGTTGTTTCCGGCGGTCGCCGGAATGCTGACCGTGATGTCGGGCGCCGCGTTTGCCGACACCGCCGTCTCAGCCATCACCGACCTTAACGTTCGCGCCGGACCCGGCCCGCAATACCCTGTCATCGGCGTGCTCGCCGCCGGTCAGTCGGCAACGCTCAATGGCTGCATCGAAAACAGCAAATGGTGCACCATAGCCGAGGCCGGCGGCCAGGGCTGGGTCTATTCCGACTATGTGACGGCCGATATAGGCGGCAGCCGGGTGGTGCTGACGCAACGGCGCGCCAGCGTTGCTGTCGTCTCGCCGCCGGAGGACATCGGCAACTACTCGACCGATTATACCGGCGCGATCATCGCCAGCGATCCGGTCGTGGATGACTTCCCGCCGCCCCCGGCTGAAGTCCGCACCTATGTCGACACGCATCGCCTCGATCCCATCTATCTGGAAGGCGAAGTGGTCACCGGCGCGACCCTGCCCGACACCGTCGAGCTGCGCGAGATTCCGGACTACAATTACCGCTATGTCTATGTGAACGGCCAGCGGGCGCTGATCGATCCGCAGACCCGGCGCATCATGTACGTCGTGCGCTGACGACAATTGGCATAAGCGGCCGCTGCCACAGCAGCGGCCGCCGGCAGGCGGCACCGCAGCGTCGCCTCTTGTGCGCCGACGCTGCTCTGAGCATTGTCCTTTGCGGAAAACTTCCGATTTTTCCGGGCCATCGATTAGTCAATAGGCGATGACTTTGGCAAAGGAGCCCGCGTGACCATCGATCCGGCCGCCTTCGAGCGCTACAGGCATTCGCCGAACGCCAGGACGACCTTGCCGCGCCTGTTGCTCGGAACGGGGATCGTCGTCCTTTTTTGGGCAGCAACCACCGTGGCCGTGCTGGTCGGCGGCACCTATGCCTTCTTCGCCCGGCAGGCGGCCCCATCATCCGGCATGCAGGGTTTCCTCGCCTCGCCCATCGGCATCCTCGCCGCGCTCGTCTCGTTCGCCGGCATCTGGATCGGCCTGTGGGTCGCGATGCGCTGGGTGCATGGCGAGAAGCTGTCGGCGCTGCTCGGCAACAGCCGGCGTGTTTCGTGGTCCGGCTTCCTCAAGGGGCTGATCGCGGTGCTGATCACCTCGTTGATCTCCGAAATCCTGCTCTATCTCTTGCAGCCGCAGATCGCGCGCGGCCCGATCAGCCTGTCGTCCTGGCTGCTGTTTGCGATCCCGATCGCCGCGCTCACTCTGTTGCAGACCTCGTCGGAAGAGTTGCTGTTTCGCGGCTACCTGCTGCGCGGTCTCGCCAGCCGGTTCAAGAGCCCGTTCATCTGGGCGCTGCTGCCGGCCCTGCTGTTCACCTCGCTGCATTGGAGTGCGAGTTCGTCGCCAGCCATCAACGCCTGTGTGCTGGCGTCGATCGCCGCCTTCGCGCTGCTGCTGACGCTTGTCGTCTACGCAACCGGCAATCTCGGCGCCGCGCTGGGTGCTCATCTCGGCAACAACCTGACCGGCTTCCTGCTGATCTCGCATCAGGAAAGCTACAATTCCTTCGCCCTGTTCAACGCCAGGCCGCTCGAGGGACCGGGCTGGGCAACGTCGGATGCGGTTCTCATCGCCTTCATCGGCATCGCCTGCAGCCTGCTGACCATCGGGCTGCTTTTGCATCCGCGCTCGCCGCTCAAGGTCGCCGCCGAGCTTCCGGACCGCGCGAGCACGGCCTGAATGCGGCTCCGGGAATGACGCTACCCGGCCCTTGTCTTGACTCTTGCGCAGATTTCCTGTCTACACGCCCCGAATTCCGCGACGAGTATCCCTCCGAGCAAGCCGACCAGGACGCCGAAACCTCTTTGAGGTGAAGTGCTGTAAATCGATCCTGGAGGCCAACACCCGGCAGCGCTGAGCGCCCCCGGGTGCTTTTTGGTTTTGGCTTTTGCTTGGACTTTTGGTTGGACACTGGGCGCGAACGCATTACCTCTCGGGCACCATCCGGGTGCCAGGGAAAAGGAAAACGAATGTTTGAATCGCTACAGGAACGTCTTGGTTCGATCCTGAACGGCCTGACCGGCCGCGGCGCGCTGTCGGAGGCTGATGTCTCGGCGGCGCTGCGCGAGGTGCGCCGTGCGCTGCTCGAAGCCGACGTGGCGCTGGAAGTGGTGCGCTCCTTCACCGACAAGGTGCGCGAGAAGGCTGTCGGCGCGGCCGTGGTCAAGTCGATCAAGCCCGGCCAGATGGTCGTCAAGATCGTTCATGACGAACTGGTCGACATGCTCGGCGCCGAAGGCGTCGCTATCGATCTCAATGCCCCGGCGCCGGTCGTCATCATGATGGTCGGCCTGCAGGGTTCCGGCAAGACGACCACTTCGGCCAAGATCGCCAAGCGTCTTTCCGAGCGTCAGAACAAGAAGGTCCTGATGGCCTCGCTCGACACGCGGCGCCCCGCCGCGCAGGAGCAGCTTCGCCAGCTCGGCGAACAGGTCAAGGTCGCCACGCTGCCGATCATCGACGGCCAGTCGCCGGTCGACATCGCGCGCCGCGCCGTGCAGGCGGCCAAGCTCGGCGGCCACGACGTCGTCATCCTCGACACCGCCGGCCGCACCCATATCGACGAGCCGCTGATGGTCGAGATGGCCGACATCAAGAAGGTATCGAGCCCGCACGAAATCCTGCTGGTCGCCGATTCGCTGACCGGCCAGGACGCCGTCAACCTGGCCAAGAGCTTCGACGAGCGCGTCGGCATCACCGGTCTCGTGCTGACCCGCATGGACGGCGACGGCCGTGGCGGTGCTGCCCTTTCGATGCGCGCCGTCACCGGCAAGCCGATCAAGCTGATCGGCACCGGCGAAAAGATGGACGGGCTGGAGGAATTCCACCCCAAGCGCATCGCTGACCGCATCCTCGGCATGGGCGACATTGTCTCGCTCGTCGAAAAGGCCGCCGAGAACATCGACGCCGAACAGGCGGCGGCGATGGCCAAGAAGATGCAGTCGGGCAAGTTCGACCTGAACGATCTCGCCGGCCAGCTTCAGCAGATGTCGAAGATGGGCGGCATGGGCGGCATCATGGGCATGATGCCCGGCATGGGCAAGATGAAGGACCAGATGGCCGCCGCCGGTCTCGACGACAAGATGTTCGGCCGCCAGCTCGCCATCATCTCGTCGATGACCAAGGCAGAGCGCGCCAATCCCGATTTGCTCAAGCATTCGCGCAAGAAGCGCATCGCTGCCGGTTCCGGCACCGACGCGGCCGAAATCAACAAGCTGCTCAAAATGCATCGCGGCATGGCCGACATGATGAAGGCAATGGGCGGCAAGGGCAAAGGCGGCGGCCTGATGCGTGGCATGATGGGCGGCCTCGCCTCCAAGATGGGCCTCGGCGGCATGATGCCCGGCGGTATGGGTGGCATGATGGGCGGCGGCATGCCGGACCTGTCGAAGATGGACCCCAAGCAGCTCGAAGCCTTGCAGAAGCAGGCGCAGGCAGCCGGCCTAGGCGGCGGCATGAAAGGCCTTCCCGGCGGCGGTGGCCTGCCCAGCGGCATGCCAGGTTTGCCCGGCGGCATGAAACTTCCCGGGCTTCCCGGCCTCGGCGGTGGCGGGCTGCCCGGCCTTGGCAAGAAGAAGTGAGGACGCCATGAACGAAGAAAAGGACATGGCCGACGCCCGCGCCCTCCTGGCAGATTACCGGGCGTCGATCGACAACATCGACGCAGCCCTCATCCACATGCTTGCGGAGCGCTTCCGCTGCACCAAGGCGGTTGGCGTGCTGAAGGCGACTCATGGCTTGCCGCCGGCCGACCCGGCACGCGAGCAGCAGCAGATCGCCCGGCTTCGCCAGCTGGCGAAGGATGCTCATCTCGACCCGGATTTCGCGGAAAAGTTCCTCAACTTCGTCGTCCGCGAAGTGATCCGCCACCACGAACAGATCGCCGCTTCCAACGGCGTGACGAAAACCAACTGAAACCCAATCAACGAACTTAGTTTTTAGGAGAAAAGAAATGCCCTTGAAGATCCGACTGGCCCGTGCGGGCTCGAAGAAGCGTCCTTATTACCACGTCGTCATTGCCGACGCCCGTTCGCCGCGTGACGGCCGGTTCATCGAGTCCATCGGCTCGTGGAACCCGCTGCTGCCCAAGGACGGCGAACGCGTCAAGGTCGACGCCGACCGCGTCAAGCATTGGCTGGCGCATGGCGCCCAGCCGACCGACCGCGTGCTGCGCTTCCTCGACGAGGCCGGCCTTGTCAAGCGCGACGCCCGTTCCAACCCGAAGAAGGCCGAGCCGGGCAAGAAGGCGCAGGAACGCGCTGCTCTTCTGAGGAAGGCGCAGGAAGATGCCGCTGCTGCCGTTGCCGCCGCCGCGGCTGCACCGGCCGAGGCGGAAGCCGCAACCGCCGAATAAGTATTTGCTCTATCGCA
>NZ_RZPW01000321.1:0-6576 GCF_003998455.1 Mesorhizobium sp. M7A.F.Ca.CA.001.08.2.1
CCTTCATTCCGGGCACGGAATCGGCTGGCGCGGGGCAGGACGACGTCGCCACGACGGCGTTCTTCGCATGGACCAAGGAAGCGACCGCCGGCCGCTGCGTCGATGCCGCCATGGCGATGCTGGCAATGATCGCCTCGCAGGCGCTGCACGTCACCGAACGGACGCCGCCGCCGGCACTGCGTTCCTTCGTCGATCAAATCAGAGCTATCGTGCCGCCTGTCGGCGCCGATCGCGTGCTGGGGCCGGAGCTTGCCAGGTTGGCGGAATGGTTCACTGAGAAAGTGTTCGAGGCGTAGAGATGCCGACAAGCTGTAGCCGGTGAAATTGGTGCGCCTGAACGAACCTGCCGAGCTTCAGGTGGCCTGCCACCCGAAGCTCGAAGAGCGAAGGGTGGTGCGGACGACGGGAATCGAACCCGTACGATCAGAGATCGAGGGATTTTAAGTCCCTTGCGTCTACCAATTCCGCCACGTCCGCAGGCCAGCCCTTTTCAGACGCCAGACACAGGCCGTCAAGTCGTGTTGTTGAGCGTTCGCCGAACGTGCAAACAGACCGGGCGGCTTGATGATACTGGCGCGATCACGGAATTATCGGCGCGGCGGGTAGTGGTAGGATGCCTTGTGGTGGATTTGATCCGCCAAGGCCGGCGCCTCTCAGGCCCAACCCATTCCCCCCGCCCACTGGGAGCGTCGGCCACCCTTCCATGAAGAGAGCCCCTCAAGTGGTCGCCTGGGCCGGCAGCGTCGCGATTGTGGGCCTGGTCAGAACTTGTAGCTCAAATTGATCCCGACCGTATTCAGCTTCACGTTCTGATCGCGATCGTTAAAGGGTTCTGCCACCTCGTAGTGCTCGGAGCCGAAATCATAGTAGCGATACTGCGCGCCGACGACGAACTTGTCGGTCAGCGCGTAGTCGACGCCGGCACCCACGGTCCAGCCGACATTCGTGCGCGTGCTGTCGAACGCCGGACCCGCGACTTGCGATGTTTCGATGCCGGCAAAGGCAACGCCGCCAATGCCGTAGACCAGCAGGCGGTCCATGGCGTAACCCGCCTTGGCGTTGACCGACCCGAACCACTTGATGTCGGTGCCGAATGTGCTTCCCAGCGCCGATACCGTCGTGCCGCCGACCGAGGAATAGTTGAGATCCGCCTCGGCGCCGAGCACCGCCTGGTCGAATTGCCACAGGCCGGCGACGTGGCCGCCGACAAAACCGCCGTCAATGTCGGGCGCGATGGAAAACGGCGCACCTTCTGTCACCGATATATCGGATTGGCCCCAGCCATAGCCGGCCTGCAGACCAGCGTAATAGCCCGTCCAGTCGAATCCAGGCGCGGTCATCGGCACGTCGACCGCCGGGTCGGCTGCAAAAGCCGGCACGGCCAGAACGGCAAGGAAACCGGCACTAGCGACCATCAGTCGACGCATCGAACTCCCCGAAATGACGGTTCAGAAAGATCCTCGTCAGAAGGATAACCGCATTCGCCGCAATCGCAATCCCCCTGTCGCCGTACAGAATCCTCTATTTGGCATCGATGAAGTCCAGCACAGCCCGGCTATATTCATCCGGCGCTTGCAGCATGGCGAAATGACTGGCGTTGGGCAGGATGATCAGCTTCGCACCTGGGATGGCGGAGGCGATATATTCGGTGTGTTCGCGCTTGATCGCCTCATCGTGGTCGCCGGCAACGATCGCCGTCGGCGTGGTTATCTCGGCAAGCTGTTCCTTGCTCCACGCCGGCTCGCTCTCCCACATGTGGCTCATCTGCGCCACGAAGGCGTCATACTGGTCCGGTGTTTTCGACATCTTCTTGTAGTCGCGGCCGGAGCGGTCGATGTAGGCGGCAAAGGTCTTGTTGGTCATCACGCCCGGATCAAGGCCGTCGGTGGTTACGTTGGCGGCTTGCGCGAACAGCCTTGTCAGCCGCTCCGGATGATGCAGTGCGATGTCGATACCGATGATGCCGCCATCGCTCCAGCCGACAAGCGCGGTCTTGTCGATCTTCAGGTGGTCGAGCAGCGCCAGATAGTCCGACGCCATTAAGTCGTAGCCATAGGGCTGCTCGGTGCGGGTGGAGCGGCCGTGGCCACGGCTGTCGGCGACGATCACCTTGTGCATCTTGGAAAGCGTGGCCACCTGGCTGGCCCAGATGTCGCTGTGGCCGAGGCCGCCATGGATGAGCAGCACCGGATCGCCCGCGCCGAAAACGGCGTAGTACATCTGGATGCCGTTCACCGGCGCGTATCCGCTCTGATCGGGTTTGGGCATGGCCGCTGGTTCCGGCAAGGTCTGCCAACGCTCCTCGGCCACGGCAGAAGTGGTCGACGCTGCGAACAGGATAACGATGGCGAACGCTTTCCAAAAACGGGTCATGTCTTCCCTCATATGGTTCGGTTCGCGGTCAGCATCGCCTTCCAGCCGGATTAGTCAACAAGCTCGCCCTGACGCGGTATGTCGGACCGACGGCTCTGGCGGCGCCCGCCGACATTTGCGAGACTGGCGGCAACCGAGGAATCGCCAATGACGAAAGCAACGCCCGCAAAACCCAGACCGTGGACCGAGATGGCGACACATCTGGTCGATGTCGCCGTGGGGCGCAAACCCGCTGACCTGGTCGTGCGCAACGGCCGCTGGGTGAACGTCCATTCGGGCGAGATCATCGCCGGCACCGACATCGCCATTGCCGGCGGGCGCTTTGCCTATTGCGGGCCGAATGCCAGCCATGCAATCGGCCAGGGCACCAAGGTGGTCGATGCCGGCGGGCGTTATCTGGTGCCCGGCCTCTGCGACGCGCATATGCATGTCGAGAGCGGCATGGTGACGGTGACCGAGTTCTGCCGGGCCGTCATTCCGCACGGCACCACCTCGATGTTCATCGACCCGCACGAAATCGCCAATGTTCTGGGTCTGCCCGGCGTGCGGCTGATGCATGACGAAGCGGTCGCCATGCCCATCAACGTGCATGTGCAGATGCCGTCCTGCGTGCCTTCGGCGCCGGGGCTGGAACATGCCGGCGCCGAGCTGACGGTCGCCGATGTCGCGGAAGCGATGACCTGGGAGAACATTATCGGCCTGGGCGAAGTGATGAATTTCCCCGGCGTCGTCGCCAATGATCCGGTCATGTCGGGCGAGATCGCCGCGACGGTTCATGCAGGCAAGACGGTCGGCGGCCATTATGCCTCGCGCGATCTCGGCCTGCCGTTCCACGGCTACGTCGCCCGCGGCCCCGAGGACGATCATGAGGGCACGCGCGCCGAGGACGCCATCGCCCGCGTGCGCCAGGGCATGAAGGCGATGCTGCGGCTGGGCTCGGCCTGGTACGACGTCGCCTCGCAGATCAAGGCGGTGACCGAGGGCGGCATCGACCCGCGCAACTTCATCCTGTGCACCGACGACAGCCATTCCGGCACGCTGGTCCAGGAAGGCCATATGGACCGCGTGGTGCGCCACGCCATCCAACAGGGATTGAAACCGGTGACGGCGATCCAGATGGCGACGCTCAATACCGCCCAGCATTTCAAACTGGAGCGCGAGATCGGCTCGATCGCGCCGGGCCGGCTGGCCGACCTGCTGATCGTCTCGGATCTCGCCGCAATGACCATCGACGAGGTCTATGCACGCGGCGTCAGGGTGGCCAAGGGCGGCAAGCTCGAAATCGACATTCCGGCCTATGATTACCCCCGGACGGCGAAGAACACCGTCAAGCTCGGCAAGAAGTTGAAGGGCGACGACTTCGATATCGCCGCCCCCAAGGGCGCCAACGAGGTTCGGGTGCGTGTCATCGGCGTCATCGAGAACCAGGCGCCGACGCGCGCGCTGGAGGCAGATCTGCCGGTCGAGGACGGGCTGGTCGCAATGGACCGCCGCAACGACATCTGCCAGATCGCGCTGGTCGAGCGTCACAGGGGCACGGGCGGCGTCACCAACGCCTTCGTTTCGGGCTTCGGCTATATGGGCGACTGCGCCATGGCGTCCAGCGTGGCGCATGACGCCCACCACATCATCTGCGTCGGCACCAACAAGCAGGACATGGCGCTGGCGGTAAACCGTCTGGGCGCGGTCGGTGGCGGCGTCGTGCTGTTCTCCAAGGGCAAGGAACTGGCGCTGGTCGAAATGCCGATCGCAGGCCTGATGTCGGACGAACGGGCGGAAATCGTCGCGGCCAAGGCCGAGAAGCTCACCGAGGCGATGCGCAAGATGGGCTGTTCGCTGAACAACGCCTACATGCAGCACTCGCTGCTGGCGCTGGTCGTCATTCCGGAGCTCAGGATTTCGGACGTCGGCCTGATCGATGTGACGACATTCCAGAAGGTCGATCTGTTCGTCTAGGATTGTTGCTATTCAGGCCATGCCGGCCTGCAAGTAGCGATTTTCTGCGCTTCCGGTGCTCACGTACTTAAGTACGCTCCGCTCCGGTTCTCGAATCTCAACAATCCTAGGGCCAATGTCGCCCGCTGGCTCACCCGCCGGTGGCGATGGTCAGCACCTTGAACGGCGTGGTGATGACGATCTCTGCGACCGAGCCGACGGCCTTGCCGAGGCCCTGGCCGAGATTGTTGAGCTGTGTCGGGTCGGGTTCGTCCGAGGCGAGGCCCGCCGGCGCCCGCAGCCGGTCGCCGAGCAGTTGCACCAGCATCGGGTTGTCGGCGAATTTGGCGTGGTTGAGGCGGTCGCCGCCCTTGGCCTGGGAAAGATCGACCACCGACACGCCATAGCTGGCGAGGTCTGCAGCGTTGCCGTAGTCGCCGACGCGCGGCTTGTCGCCCGAGATCAGGGACGAGAGCTTGAGAGCCCGGTCATCCGCAGAGAGCAGGATGGCGAACGGCTTGTCGGGTTTGCCGTAGCGGATCATCTGCTTCTTGAAGACGTCGACATCGATGTCGGGCGAGGCCAGGATGACATAGCCCAGCTTGCCGCCGAGATCCCGGTCGCCGGTGATGGCAAGCTGGCGCAGCGCCTCCATGGTCACCCAGGTTCCCATCGAATGGGCGATGATGTCGATGCTCTTGACCTTTGTCTTGGCCAGCATCCGGAGCGTCGCCTCGAGGTCGTCGCGCGCTGCGTTGGCGCTTTCCTTGTCGTAGATGTAACCCGTGGTCTTGCCGCTCGAAGCCCAGGAGAACAGCACCGGGGTGCCGGGATATTTGGTGTCGTGGGCGATCTGCGTCAGCCGGTAGATGCCGTCGTCAAAACCGTTGTTGAAGCCGTGCACGAAAACCAGCGCACGGTCGCCGCGCATGGAAATGTCGGCGCCGACCGCTTTGGCGAACTGGGGCGCGCCCTCATAGAAAGTGACGTCCTTGGCGGTAAAATCCTTGGCAGGATTGCTGTTTGCCGATCCCTTGGCCCGCTCGATGGCGCCGACCTGATGGCTTTTGGGAACGGTGACGTCGACACGGGCAAAGCTGGTGGTCAGCGAGCGATCGCCGTCGTAAACCTGTCGCGGCTCTTTTGTTGCCCTCTGGCGGGTGGTGGCGACGAAGATTTCATGCGTGGCCGCGATGTCGGATGCGGGCACCGAGACCGTCGTCCTGTTGAGCAGGTCGTGCGTTTTCCCGCCAGCGCAGCCGGTGACAGCGAGCGCCAATGCAACGACGAGGTAGCTCTTCGAACGCACGGTCACACGCAGGCTCCCGCAAAAGGGGACGTCAAACGCGTGACGTCGCTGGCTATTCCGATAAGGCCAGAGACCGGCGCGGTCCAGTTCAAAGTGAATCCATACGTCCGCGATGCCGGGCAGGCATGGCCGCGAGACCGCACCTATTGGCCAAGCAGGCTGATGCGGTCGGTGACATCACGGTCGCTGGCAAAGCCGTCATCCTCGCGCAGCCGCTGGCCGATCATCTTCACCAGCGTCGGATTGTCGGCGAACTTCGTATGGTTGAAGCTGTCCGATCCCTTGACCTTGGACAGGTCGACGACCGTCACGCCATAAGAGGCAAGATCGGCGGCATCCTTGTAGTCGCCGACACGCGGCCGCGAACCGGCGATCAGGCCGGAGAGCCGCAGCGCACGGTCGTCGTCCGACAACAGCAGGATGAACGGCTTGTCGGGCTTGCCATAGCGCCGCATCTGGCTCTTGAACACGTCGACATCGATGTCGGGCGAGGCCAGCACCACGTCGCCGAGCTTACCGCCGAGATCGCGATCGCCGGTGATGGCCATCTGGCGCAGCGTTTCCATGGTGACCCAGGTTCCGAGCGAATGTGCGACGATGTCGATGCGCCGCGCGCCGGACTGCTCCAGCATCCTGAGCGTCACTTCCAGTTGGTCGCGGGCAGCGCTGGCGCTTTCCTTGTCATAGACATAGTCGGTGGTCCTGGCGCCCGATGCCCAGGAAAACAGCACTGGCGTGCCGGGATAGCCGGAATCATGGACGATCTGGGTCAGGCGATAGACGGCGGCATCGAAGCCGGTGTTGTAGCCATGCACGAAGACCATGACGCGGCCGCCGCGCGCCGCGATGTCGGCGTTGAGCGCGCTGGAGAATTTCGGCTGCGTGTCGTAGCCGACGACCTCGGAGGCCATGAAATATTTGGCCGGGTCGTCCGACTTGCCGCGCGAGCGGCGCTCGAT
>NZ_RZPW01000322.1:0-6501 GCF_003998455.1 Mesorhizobium sp. M7A.F.Ca.CA.001.08.2.1
TGTTCCAGATCGTCCTCATCATCGCGGTCAAAGTTGGCGGCACACGACGCGATCTGGTCGAGGCCGCCTACACGCTGGGTTCCACCAACAGCGGCATCGTCGACCGGGTGATTATGCCGGCCAATGCGCCGGAGATCGCCGAGACGCTGCGGCTGGTGCTCGGCTGGGCCTGGACCTATGTCATCGTCGCGGAACTGATCGGCTCGTCATCCGGCATCGGCTACATGATCATCAACAGTCAGTCGCGGCTGGCGACGGGTCAGATCATCTTCGGCATCATCGTCATCGGACTGATCGGGCTGTTGTCCGACTTCGCCTTCAAGGCCTTCAACCGCTGGCTCTTTCCGTGGAGCCTGGCGTGAACAAGCTTCTCATCGAGGGCGTTTCGCGCACCTTTGCCGGCGTGCGCGGCGGTCAGCCGGTCAAGGCGCTGATGCCGATCGACCTGGCGGTCGCCGCCAACGACTTCATCACTATTCTGGGGCCGTCCGGCTGCGGGAAGTCGACACTGCTCAGGATTGTCGCGGGCCTGGAAGCATCGAGCGAGGGCCGTGTGCTGCTCGACGGCAAGGCGGTGACCCGGCCGGGGCCGGATCGCGGCATGGTCTTTCAGTCCTACACGCTGTTTCCCTGGCTGACTGTGGCGCAGAACATCGCTTTCGGCTTGCGCGAACGCGGAATGCCCGAAAGGGAGCGGGACGGGGTCGTCGCTTCCTACGTCAATCTCGTCGGCCTGAAAGGGTTCGAGAACCATTGGCCGAAGCAGCTCTCCGGCGGCATGCAGCAGCGCACGGCGATCGCCCGGGCGCTGGCTAACGATCCGGAGATCCTGTTGCTGGATGAGCCGTTCGGCGCGCTCGACAACCAGACGCGCGGTCTGATGCAGGAACTGCTGCTCGGCATCTGGGAACGGCGCCAAAAGACGGTGCTGTTCGTCACCCATGACATCGAGGAGGCGATCTTCATGGCCTCGCGCGTCATCGTGATGACGGCGCGGCCCGGCCGCATCAAGTCGGATGTCGCCATCGACCTGCCGCATCCGCGCCATTACACGCTGAAAACCAGCCCGGAATTCTCGGCGCTGAAAGCGCGGCTGACCGAGGATATTCGGGTCGAGGCGATGCGCACGGCGCAGGCGTAGTCAGACCGACACAGCCTGATCATCTGGAAAGATACTTGGCTCGCTCAACAGACGCTTGAGGCGAGGAAGATCACGTTTCGGGGCGTCCAGAGCCGCCTTGAACGCTACCCATTTTTCGACATCGAGAGGAAAGATGCGCCGGTCGGCCAGCCTTTCGGGTCGATTCGTTCTCGTACTCACGTGACACCTCTGCTCAGGCGGCCAGCAGCTGCTTGCGGTCGACGCGCTCCTGCTGCGGCGAGCGGGCGTAGAGTTCGCGGTAGCATTTGGAGAAATGCGAGGCCGAGACGAAGCCGCAGGCGACCGCCACCTCGACCACTGGCATCGAGGACTGGATCAGCAGGTGCCGAGCGCGGTCGAGCCGGATTTCGAGATAATAGCGGGCGGGGGAGCGGCCCATCTCGGTGCGGAACAGCCGCTCGATCTGGCGGCGCGACAGGTCGACATGATCGGCAATCTCGATCAGTGACAGCGGCTCCGACAGATTGCCCTCCATCAGTTCGATGATGGTCAGCACTTTCGAGTTCTGGACGCCGAGGCGGGCGCGTAGCGGCAGGCGCTGGCGGTCGGTGGGGCTGCGCACGCGGTCGGTCAGCACCTGCTCGCAGACGCGGTTGACGAGGTTCTCGTCAAAGTCGTCGCCGATCAGCTTCAGCATCATGTCGAGTGCGGCAGTGCCACCGGCGCAGGTGTAGATGTTCTGGTCGATCTCGAAGAGGTCGGCAAAGACATTGGCCTTCGGGAACGCCTCGGAAAAGCCCGGCAGGTTCTCCCAGTGGATGGCACAGCGCTTGTTGGACAACAGGCCGGCGGCGGCGAGAATATGCGCGCCGGTGCACAGGCCGCCGACGGCGACGCCGCGATTATATTCCTCGCGCAGCCAGGCGAAGGCGGACTTGTTTTGGTAGCGCTCGACATTGATGCCGCTGCAGACGATGGCCATGTTCGGCCGATCGGGGCCTGCCATCTTCTTGCGTTCATCCTCGAGCGACGTGTTGACCGCGCATTCGACTCCGTTCGAGGCGCGCACCGGCTTGCCGTCGATGCTGGCGAGGCGCCATCGATAGGCCTCGTAGCCGAGCATGCGATTAGCCGAGCGCAGCGGGTCGAGCGCGGTCGCAAAGGCGATCATGGTGAAATCGGGAATAAGGAAGAATACAAACGACCGCTTGATCGGATGCTTTACGGCGTTCAAGGGAACCTCACACAGCCATGGCGCGAACAGGATGTCGCGAATAGCATAGCGACATCAGGAAAAACCATGTCTGTCAATCGGCTACGCCGCTACGACAAGATTAAATTTGCGACATGGGTCGCAAATGGGCAATCGGCGTGCAGCGGGGCCCGGAAGTGGCACGAACTGTTCAAGGGACAGGCAGCGTACAGCCTGTGCGCAGAACAAATACACCGCTCTGGCTGGAGCCAGGCGGCGTTGTAGTTTTAAAGCAGCGGCAGGGATGCGCTGCCTGGAAAATCTTCAGGCGACGAAGCCGAGGCGCGCCGCATTCATGGCGCCAGTCTGGCCGGGCATGGTGTTGGCGAGACGCTGACGCTCGAGAGCGGTGGTCAGGTTCATTTCGCGGCGGGCAAAGAGGCGGGCAAAAAGCTTCATAATCATCTCCATTCGGTTGCTCAGACGGGTCGCCTTCGCTTGATGGAGTGGGGCAGCTCGTTTGCTGGCGCTGATATAGGCTTGTGTAAGCAGAAACTAAATCGCAAAAGCGAACCGCTTGATATGAAATGCGACATCGATTGCGACAGATTTGGGCAAGGTGCCCAAAATTTACGATCATTTACAAGGCATTAAGTGAAAACAGGAGCTGCTATGCGGCTTTCTCATATGCGTCATGCGTTGGTGACATGGCTCCAAAACTCATTTGAATACAAATAAAATAGAGAAGGCCTGCCGGGCGGTTCGCGCGGCAGGCCTTCAGCACATAGTACACACGATCTACTTTGCTCCAGCCCAGGATCCGATGCCATTGCGAGTACCGGTCTTGGTGTCGGAAGCCTCAGGCCAGCCGATATCCTTCTGCAGTTCGATCGGCAAGGAACGGATGGCGCGCTCGGTCTGGTAGCGGGCGCGTGCCGCGCTGAATTCGGTCGCGATGCGACCAAGAGACGACAGGATAGACATTTCTTTCTCCTTTGGTGGCTGGCGGGTGCCAGACAGCGCGTTGGTTACGTCGGGTTTGTTTCAACTTCATTTCGTGTCGAATGCAGGTCTGTGTCGGGGTCGTTTCATGTCTGCTTGTGGCAGCTGCCTCATTCGATGGAGTTGACTATCCTCCCAATCTGATGTTCAATCAAACGAAATGGAATGATGTTTTGTATCAGAAAAATTGAAGGTCGGTTGCCATGAACGCCCCGCTCAATCATCCGCTGCCACTGCTCGATCTCGACGTTTTGCGCACTTTCGTGGCGATTGCCGAGACCGGCAGCTTCACCACCGCCGCCAATGCCGTCTTTCGCACGCCGTCGGCCGTCTCCATGCAGATCAAGAAGCTGGAGGACATTCTCGGCCGCTCCGTGTTCGCGCGCGACGCCCGCTCGGTGTCGCTGACCACGGACGGCGAGATGCTGCTCGGCTATGCCCGCCGGCTGCTGTCGATCAACCGCGAGGTGGTGTCGAAGTTCATCATTCCCGAGATTGTCGGTGTCGTGCGGCTTGGTTCGCCGGACGATTACGGCGAGCGCGTGCTGCCGCATGTGCTGAAGCGTTTCGCGCAGTCGCATCCGTCGATCGCCGTCGACGTCACCATCGACCAGAGCAGCAATCTGCGCCGGCGCATGGACGACCGGGCGCTCGACATCACGCTGCTGACCAATTCCTACAAGACCAGCGCGCTCGGCGCCGAGGTGCTGCTGACCGAGCCGATTGTCTGGGCCGGCGCCAAGGGTGGCTGCGCGCATTTGCGCGAGCCCTTGCCGGTGTCGCTTTGGGAAGAGGGCTGCGCCTGGCGCGCCGGAGCGCTCGATGCGCTTGGCCGCGAGGGCCGCAACTACCGCATCGCCTATATGAGCGCGCACACGGCCGGCCAGCGCGCCGCGATCATGTCCGATCTCGCCGTGGCGCCGCTGCCGAAGTCGTTTCTCGGCAACGACATGGTCGAACTCTGCCCGAAGGACGGCATGCCCGACATCGGCACCTACAATCTGGCGATGGTGGTGGCGCCGGACGCCAGCGCGCCGGTCAAGGCCGTCGCCGACCACATCCGCGCGACCTTCGAAGTGTTCCGGGAAACCGGCAAGTTCTGACCGGCTGGTAAGGACGACAATATAGAGCTACTCCGCCGCTTCGGCGGGGCGCTGTTCAGGCCTTAGTCTCGTGTCTTGCACGATCCGGCTCTCCCCGAGAAATTCGACGATGCGCTCGCGGGCGCGCCGGGCCTCCGGCATGTCGATCAGCGGCCAGACGTGGAACATGCCTTCCTCATAGACAAGATCGATTTCAACGCCGGCGGCGCGGGCTTTTTCCGCGAAGATCAGATTGTCGGGCGTCAAAAGATCGCGCGAGCCAGTCAAAAGCAGTGTTCTTGGCAGCACTGACAGGTCTCCATAGACCGGGCTGATATGCCAGTCGCTGGGATCGATGCCGGCACTGTACAGACGAATCGCCTCTCGTCCGCCAGCTATGCCCAGCCAAGGGTCGTTGCGTTCCGCCTCGAACACTGCGGGATTGGTGAGCGACACGTCGAGACCCGGCGAAATGAGCACATGTCGTGACGGCAGGGACAGTCCTTCTTCGGCGGCCATCATGGTCAGCACCACAGCCATGTTGCCGCCGGCGGAATCGCCCATGAAGACGATGTCCTCGGCCTCCGTCTCGGCGAGCATCTGCCGGTAAACATCGCCAACCATTCCGAACATGGCGTGGAAATCATGTTCGGGGGCGATTGGATAGATCGGCACCGTGATTGCGTAGCCCAACCGATCCGCCATGTCGGCAATCAGGTGCCAATGATAGGGCGTGATTTCAAAGACATAGGCGCCGCCGTGCAAGTAGAGAATCCGCTTCTGTTCGCCGGACTTGGGTGGGATTTCGTATACGGGGAAGCCACCGACCGTATGCATCTCGATATCGAGACGCTGGTGTAGCGAGGCGGGCGGCCGGTGGTTCTCGGTCTTGCGCGCGGCTGCGATCCAGCGCTGCAGATTTTCCGGACTGGCAAATGCCTGCTTACGGCTGTGCCGCAAAACAAAAGACACGACATGGCTTTTCAAACTTGGCATGCGAATACACGAACTTCGGCCAAAGCCGACTAAGAGAACCCCCTAAATCGAAAGATTGTGCCGTGGCTGAAAATGTCAAGATTTGCGCCCGCGTCTACACGGCGGTTTGATCCGCGCCGCAGTGGTCAGCGACGCGGTAAAAGTGCGGCTCGCAGCCGGTTGCTGGTGGTCGCCGGGGACATGCGAGGTCCCCGGCGCATGCCGAGCAATTTGCATTTGTCGGCGAAGGTCATCAGCGCACGGCGCTCCAGATAGCGTTGCTGAGGGATGCCCTTTCACTGGATCGCGGCGACACCGGCCAGCCGATGTCCTTCTGGATTTCGGGCGGCAGGCTGTTCAGCAGGCGCCGCGCCTTGCTGCGGTCATGGGCTTGTCTGATGGCGGTGCCATAGCGGCTCAGGCTTTCGAGCATTGACATCGTTGTCTCCCCTGGAGCGTTGCAGCGGCTGAAAGATATTTCCTGCCTGCCGTTCGATGCCGGTTGAATGCGCCTGCCATGTATCTGGCGAATTTCACGAAAACAGCGTTTTGGTTTCCGGATCAGACGATCCGGAAACATTTGCATGCAAATGAGTTTCGAAAGGTGTTGGCGGGGGCGGGCCGCTTATTCCCTTCCACGCCTCCGCCCCTCGTGGCCTTCGCGCGAACGCCGGCGCGGAGCGGCGTCGCCGGCAACGCCATCCTCGCTGACCGTCTTGCGCGGCGGCAGTTTCACCGCTGCCGACAGTTTCGGGAACGGATCGACCTTGTTGGGCAGCGCCATGGCGTAGACGAAATGCTCCTGGAATTTCGGTTCCAGCGCCGTCTCGATCTTCTCGATCTTGCTGACCGTGTCCTCGATCTCGCGGCGGTAGCCGCGATTGAGCAGCGCCATGCGCGCGCCGGCACCGGCGGCGTTGCCGACCGCCGAGACCTTGTCGAGGTCGCAATCCGGGATCAGGCCCAGCACCATGGCGTATTTCGGATCGATGAAGGAGCCGAAGGCGCCGGCGAAATGGATGCGGTCGACATGCTCGGTGTTCTGCTTTTCCATCAACAGTTTGGTGCCGGCATAAAGCGCTGCCTTGGCAAGCTGGATGGCGCGCACATCGGTCTGGGTGATGGTGATCTTCGGCCCATCTTCCGTC
>NZ_RZPW01000323.1:0-6550 GCF_003998455.1 Mesorhizobium sp. M7A.F.Ca.CA.001.08.2.1
GTCCTGGACGGCGTGGTGATCGTTGCCGAGTGGGGCAAGACACAGGTCCAGACGCTGCAGGAACTTGTCAAGACGTTGCAGGCCTGCAGGACCCCGATACTAGGCGTACTCTTGGCCAGGGTCCGCGCGCCCAAGCGCCGTAAAGCATGAAACCGTAGCGAGACATTCTCCTTCGGAAGTTGCAAAAAGTCTAGGAGGATCATTCCTTGGGATTAGGGGGATAGCCCCTGAGCGTCACGCTACCTCCTTTGCCCTTCTTGTCGACAACCTCCGACCTTGGAAGAGTGCAACAACAAGTCGAAACAGCGATTGTTCCATGACAACGAACGCCTTCGAGTCACATCAGGCAGCACCGATCTGGGTTCAGCCATCTCTGCCTATCCCGTCCGACAGCCGAACGGCAGTCCTGCACGTCCTTCCCGCATCCGACAACAACGGTGCCGGGGCAGTGTTGACGGACCTTTCGCCTGCGCTCAGGTTGGGAACGACGAACCCTCCTGTGGGCGGTCTCCTGAAGCGCATCATGGATCTGGTAGTAGCATTCACGGCGCTTATGGTTGCCGCGCCGGTAATGATTGTCGTTGCTCTGCTGATCAGGATGACGGCAGGAGGCCCGGCAGTGTTCTCGCATAGCCGCATCGGCTTTGGCGGAAAGCCATTCGATTGCTACAAGTTCCGCTCGATGGTCACCAATTCGGACGAAGTTCTGAAGTCATTTCTCGACAGCAACCCTCAAGTCAGGTTGGAATGGGAGGAGACCCGCAAGATCAGGAACGACCCCCGCGTCACGGTGCTTGGGTGGATGCTGCGTAAGTCGAGCCTCGACGAACTCCCGCAATTGTTCAACATCATCCGCGGCGACATGAGTTGTGTGGGTCCAAGGCCCATCGTCAAGGACGAACTAAAATGCTACGGCGACCACTTAGGGGAATACCTTCGGGCAAAGCCCGGGCTCACCGGTCTGTGGCAGGTGAACGGAAGAAGCAGCATGGACTACGCCAACCGCGTGAAGCTGGACTGCCAGTATGTGCGGAACTGGTCGGTTTGGCTCGATATCGTGATCCTGTTCAGGACGGTTTTCGCAGTCATACGTTTCGACCGGGCTTCCTGAAGTCCCGCCGTGTCACCTTTCCTTGCGCTTCCGGTGGACGGACAGGGACAGACCGATGATATAGGCGCCAGCCAAGACGAATGACAGTATCAGGAACTTAGTGACGGTCACGTAGCCCGGCAACCCGAGCCCATTCCAGGCAAAGCTTCCGACCACAAGCAGCGCAGTCGCCGCGATCAGCGCAGGAGCCTTGAAGCGCAGTCCCATCAGAACGCCTGCCGCCGATATAGCGATTACACTCATGAGCACCGACATCTCCAGTGATACCCGCAGGAACTGATCGCCTCACTGCGGCAGGGAAGGCATCGTCAGCGTGCCCACTGATATGCGGCCTCAAAGTGCAAGGCAAGTGCCGCCGGAAATTGCTAGCATGGTCGGCCAGATCATTGAACTTGAAGCGAACCAGTTCAAAGAAAGGTGCGCGGCGGTTTTCCGTGTGGAACAGCAGAAAAACAAGCACCTGCAGCGAGCTGGCAGCTCCGCCCACTCTGAACCGCTCTGGCCATGACGCCGGCGCGTTCTTTACCCGTCCAGGCGGCCACCAACGGTCTCGGGTTCGGAGGTCATGTCGAAGGCGTTGCGAGCCGGCACCCGCGCCAATCATGAAGCCTGTCAATTGGTACCTTGAACAGAAACCGTCCCTGCCTGGACGTCGTCCTCTACAGGTAGAGCAGCCAAGCCGGACGGCGGGGCGGGGATATCGATCTTCACGGTATCGCCTGGCTCGATCGGCGTCGTTTCCTCAGCCGTGAGTTCTTGCGAGCCGCTGTCCGTCGTCCTCACGATCTTGAAGATCGGCTTGGCCCTTTCGGCGCGCTCTCTAAGGGCGAGCAGAGCAGGGGCCGTGACCTCGGTATCGTGCAACAACTGCACCGCGGTGTTGGCCTTGCTGGTCACTTCATTGAGCTGCAGTTGCGTCTCGCGCAAGGCAGCAGCGACTTCGCTGGCTTGGCTATTGCCGAGGTTGAGGATCTCGATGTCGGTCTTGCTTATCTCCTGCCTGACTCGCAAGAGCGAGGTCTCGGCAACCAACCTGTCGCTCTGCATCTGTGCGACCGTTCCCTGTAGAGAGAGTTCCCGCGGTGCAACCGCCAGCCCCTTCTGGACAAGGGCCGAAACACCCGCGAGTTCCTTCTGGATAAGTTCGATCTGTTGGTCGTGGAAGGCCATCTGCTGGCCGAGCGAGGTCAGTTCCTTTTCGAGGAAATCCTTGAGTTCGCGCAGGGCACGGAGTTGCGTCGCCATGGCGTCCTTGCGGACGGCGAAGATCTTGCGCTCCTGCTCCATCGCCACCGCGACCGTCTCGTTCGAAGCTCTGTCCTTCAGTTGCGCAGGGAAGGCGATGTCGTCGCTGCCAGCTAGTTCTGATTCCAGCCGTGCTTTGCGAGCGAGCAGACTGACGTTGCTCAGCGCCAACAAACCCACATCGCCCTGACCCACGATGACTTCACGCTCGAGCCTCGACATGTCTTCCTCGCGTGTTCGCAGGCCGCCGGCGATTCCCAGCGCCTGCAGCACCGTCAGCCCGGGCCTGTAGGGGAACTCGCCTGGCTGCGTGACGTAGCCGACAATGTAGAACGGCCTGTACTGGACAATCTCGACAGCGACATCCGGCTGGCGGCCGAGGCCCATGTGCTGCATCAGGCGGTCGCCGATCGCGCGGGCGAGGTCGCCGGGGGCGGTGCCCTGCGCGCGTATCTGGCCGACAAATGGAAGGAAGAGCGTGCCGTCGGCACCGACGACGAAACTGTCGTTGAGAGCCGTCCATTCGAAAATCACGTCGCGTGATGCGCGCCATTCGTAGACCTTGAGCCTGACCTTGTCCTGAGGTCCGAGGAGGTACTCGGCAGCCACCGTCGGCAAGGGGCAGGCAGCCGCCGCCAATGAAGCCGCCGCCACTGTCACAAGCCATTTCCGCATTGTCTTCCCACCTTCAGATTTTCAGGATGTATTCGGGTTCGATTCGTCCCATGGCGATGTGCCGGATCGCCAGCATGTTACCCCTGAGCCTGCCCCTGCGATCGATATACGGCTCAGGCCGCAGGCTCTTTGCGAGATTCGCGGCGATATTCCTGAACATCAGCGGAAGAGCGAAAGAGGCCGGAACGGAGCCCTTCCTGATCAGATAGATCGCATTCGCAACCTGGGAGTAGCCGAACCGCTCGCCGCTGACCCGCCCTGTCTTGATACCGAGATGGACGCCCGTGATCGCGGTCACGCAGACCACGCGGCCTTTGGATCTCATTTGGCTGGTGAAGTCGATGTCTTCCTGCCAGCCGTACAAGACGAGGCGCTCGTCGAAGCGCAAATCGCCCACAAGCGAGGAACGCAAGGACATGTTGCATCCGTATGCTCCGACATGGTCGACCACCGGCGGTCCATCATGTTTTTTGCCCTCGTTTTCCCGCAAGGCGGCTTCGGCATTTTCCCAGGTGAGGCCAGCATTCGTGGCACCGTCCCTGACGACCGTGCCCATCACCACCGCCCATCCGTCATTTTCCACGAAAGCTTTCTCGACCTGCTGCAGATATTCGGCGGACGGAACGAAATCATCGTCGAAGAATGTGATGATGTCGAAGCGCCCCAGGGAAGGTACGAGAGCCCTGTTCCGCTGGGCAGCCAGTCCTTTCGGTCCGAAAACGAGTGACACCTGGAAAGGACAGCTTTCCGGCAGGCCGACATGCGAGGCGTCGGGCGCCGACACTATGACCTCATCAGGAAGCCTCGTCTGGCCGCCCAAATATCCAAGCAAACGCCCGACCTGTCCGCTGCGGCCAAGCGTCGGGATGATCACTATGAGTCTCATGCTCGATCCAGCTTCGGTTCCGCCGAAACCTAGACCGACGAGTGGACCGACACAGCCTGCATAAAAGGAGACGGGAGGAGCCTGGCCTACCGCCGGACACAGGCTTTCGGAGTATCCCGGTGACGGACCACATCCGCAAGTATTAGATGGCCATGCGCCCGTAGCGGTGTGTAGCCGATCGGACAGCTTGCCGGAGCAACGACATGGAATGGAGACTGCCAGCCTTATGAGGCTAGGGGGAACCATGCTCCACGAACGCTCTTCCGATTTGGCCGTCGCTGCCAAGATCGATGTATCCATCGAAGAATTGCCGGCCGCGCCGGGGCCCGGCTTCGACAGCAATGCCAGGATAGCGATCGTTCATGACTGGTGCCCGAATTTCCGGGGAGGGGAAAGGGTTCTTGCGCAAATCTGCAAGCAGTTCCCCAACGCCGAGGTCTTCACGCTTTTCGATTTCCTGCCACAAGAGGTGAAGGAGCAATATTTCCACGACGTGGAATTCCATACGTCTGCGGCCAACCGGATACCGATGGTCCATAAATTCTATCGATCCCTCTTCTTTTTCTGTCCCTTTCTGATCGAGCAATTCGACGTGACGGGCTACGACGCGGTGATCTCGTCGTCGGCCGCCTTCTCGCGCGGCGTCATCACCAGGCCGGACCAGCCGCATCTGTGTTATGTGCACAGTCCCGTCCGCTACGCCTGGGATGAACAATTTTCCTATCTTCAGCAGGGACGGCTTGGTTTCGGCCCCAAGGGAATGCTCTATCGCTACATGCTCCATCGCCTGAGGACATGGGATACGAGAACCGCGCACGGTCCGGACCTGATGCTGGCGAACTCGAATTATGTCCGCTCCCGTATCCAGCACATTTACGGGCGCCAGGCGCGCGTCGTTTTCCCCCCGGTCACACTGGGCGAATTGCCTTGTGTGGAGGATAAGGACGATTACTACGTTTCAGCGTCCTTCCTCGCCCCCTACAAGCGCACCGACCTTGTCATCCGGGCCTTCAACGAAATGCCTTCGCGGCGACTGGTCATCGTTGGCGAAGGGCAGCAATCAGCCTGCTTGCGGGCGCTTGCCGGTCCCAACGTCACCTTCTCGGGCTACCTGCCCCGGAAAGACTATGTGGACACCCTGGCGCGGGCGAAGGCGATGGTGTTTGCGGGCTGCGAGGATTTCGGCATAGCGCTGGCCGAGGCACAGGCCTGCGGGACGCCGCTGGTCGCCTTCGGTCGCGGCGGCGCCGTCGACATCGTACAGCGGCTAGGATCATCCTCCGAGCCGACAGGAGTGCTGTTCAAGGCTCAAACGGTCGATCACCTCAAGCAGGCAGTGGAACGGTTCGAAGAGAATAGCCATGCCATTGCGCCGCGCGCTTGCGCCAGAAATGCAGGACGTTTTTCAGAAGAGAACTTCGACCGCGCGATCCTGGAATCGCTAGACGCCGTCCAGGCACTTCACGAGATCATGTGAATTCGGGAGCCCTGACGATCTTCGTTTCCGTATCGACGCCGTCTGCGGCCGCCATCGCCTGGAGATAACGCAGGCCCGTCGCCCTCCAGCTGTATTCCGCGGCTCTCGCCTTTCCCTTGCCCATCATCTGAGCGCGCAGGGCCTGAGAAGTGCGAAGCTGCACGAAACTGTCGAACCATGCGTCCTGGTCGTCTGGGGATGCAAACAGCGCTGCATTGCCGCAGACTTCAGGCAGGCTGGCGCGGTCTGAAACCACGACAGGACAGCCGACGGCCATCGCCTCGAGGGCTGGGAGACCGAAGCCCTCCGTGAGCGAGGGGAAAGCCAGGCATAGCGAGTCCCCGAGGAGGGCCGCCAACTCGCCATCCGAAATGCGGCCGAGCCAGTGGATGTTTCGCGCTTCGGTCCTGGCGGATCCTGACCTAAAGACGCGCGAATCCGACATGCCGACAATCGCGATTCTGAGTCCGGCTTCGCCAAGACGATCAGCCATGTTCAGGAGGAGATCCAGATTCTTGTGAGGTGCGGCACTGCCGATCAGGACAACGGTTTCCCGCGAGGCCGCCAGCCGCGTCTGTGCTGAGTGTTCAGGCTCCCACCGCAAGGCATGCTCATGGCCGTTCGGCGCCACGAAAGCCCGCTCTGCCGGGATGACGTCGCGGCGAACCAGTTCATCCAAGGAGTAGTTGGAAACGGTCGAAATACCGCACGCCGTCTTGCCGAGGGCGGGCAACAGATTCCTGTAAAGAAGTCTAAAGGCAAATGAATAGCTCTGCGGGGCATTCCAGACGTTTGCATCATGGACGCAGACGATATGCTTGCGGGAAAGCAGCGGCCCTGTGTTGCAGAGGCTGAGCAGTCCGCTGCCATCCAGGGATGAGGGGAGCTGCACCTGTTCCCAGGCATGCCCGTTCATGCCGCCGATCTCTCGACGCTCGATGCAAGCCAGGGGGAAGTCTCCGGACCCTGGAGGGTGGAGCAGTGCAAGCTCGAGGCCGCGGGTCAGCGGGTTCTGCTCGGCCAACAAGGTGTCGAGAGCGCGCACGACCTCGCGCGCGTAACGCTGAACGCCTGTTGTCGGCTGCGAAAGAAACCGCCCATTGATCGTCCAACGTCGCGCCATGTCGTCCACCCCTTGGATCGTTCAGTGTGGAAC
>NZ_RZPW01000324.1:0-6548 GCF_003998455.1 Mesorhizobium sp. M7A.F.Ca.CA.001.08.2.1
GCGCCGCCACGACGTTGGCTGGCGACGGCGCGCCGTAAGTACTGGCCGCGATCTCTGTCAGGTCGCGTGTGCGCGCGGCTTCCGGCAACCGCGACAGCGAGGTGGCGGGCAGGTCGAAAAGCGGGTAGGAGTGCGGATTGATACCGGTCGAGAGGTCGACGAAAGGCAGCAGGGCGTTGGGGAAAAGCACCCTCGCGCGGCCAAGACTTCCACCATGGTCCACAACCGCCCCATTAAGAAGCTTCATGTCAGTCCTGATCGCTTTCCTGTCATTGGTCGTCGAATTCGCCCTCGGTTACCCCGACTGGCTGTTTCGCGCCATCGGCCATCCGGTGACGTGGTTCGGCAGGCTGATATCCTTTCTCGACCGCAGGCTCAACCGCGCCACTGATCCCGACGCGCTGCGTCGCAAGCGCGGTGTCCAGGCGCTGCTGGTCATCGTGCTGGTGCCGGCGGTGATCGGCCTCAGCGTACAGATCCTGTTCTGGTTCGTTCCCATGGGCCTGGTCATCACGGCCCTTCTGGCAACGTCGCTGCTGTCGCAGAAGAGCCTCTATGAGCATGTCGAGGCGGTTGCTGACGCCCTCGACACCGGCGGCCTTGCTTTGGCCCGCCTTGCCGTTTCGCGGATCGTCGGTCGCGACCCTGAAACGCTCGACAGGGCCGGTGTCTGCCGCGCGGCGATCGAGAGCCTGGCCGAGAACTTTTCCGACGGCATCGTCGCCCCTGCCTTCTGGACCGGCGTCGGCGGCCTGGCCGGCGGCGCCGCCTACAAGGCCGCCAACACCGCCGATTCGATGATCGGCCACCGCACCCCGCGCCACGAGGCGTTCGGCTGGGCGGCGGCGCGCTTCGACGACTGGATCAACCTGCCGGCGTCGCGGCTGACGGCGCTTCTGATCGTGCTGGCGGCGTTCTTCGTCAAAGGCGCTGATGCGAAAAAAGCCTGGCATGCGGTGCGGCGCGACGCGAAAAAACACCGCTCGCCCAATGCCGGCTGGCCGGAAGCGGCGATGGCCGGTGCGCTCGGCCTGGCGCTCGCCGGCCCGCGCTTCTATGGCGGCGTGCTGGTCGACGACGTCTTCATGGGCGAAGGTGGGCGGCGTGAAGCCGACAGCCTCGACATCAGGCAGGCGCTGAAACTCTATCGCGTCGCCGACTATCTGCTGATCGCTCTGTTCGGGTTGGTTTCGGTCGTTGTCATCGTTGTGACCTAACCTCACCCTCCCCCGTCTGGGGAGGTTGAGGAACACTCAGAACTCAATCCCCTGCTGCGCTTTCACGCCGGCGGAAAAATGATGCTTGGTCACGCTCATTTCGGTGACGAGGTCTGCGGCCTCGACCAGCGCCGGCTTGGCGTTGCGGCCGGTGACAACGACATGCAGGCCCTCGCGCCGCGCTTTTAGCGCGCCAACCACTCTGTCGAGATCAAGATAGTCGTAGCGCAGCGCAATGTTCAATTCGTCGAGCACCAGCAGGCTGATCGACGGATCGGCCATCAGTTCGAGCACCTTGGCCCAGGCGGCTTCGGCGGCAGCGATGTCGCGCTTCAGATCCTGGGTTTCCCAGGTGAACCCCTCGCCCATCGCGTGCCACACGACACGGTCGCCGAAGGCGGCGAAGGCGTCCTTCTCGCCGGTGTGCCACTTGCCCTTGATGAACTGGACGACACCGACGCGCTTGCCGTAGCCGAGCATCCGCAGCGCCAGCCCGAAGGCGGCCGTGGTCTTGCCTTTGCCCGGGCCGGTGTTGACGATGAGCAATCCCTTCTCGACCGTCTTGCTCGCCACCTCGGCATCCTGCACCGCCTTGCGCTTGGCCATCTTGGCGCGGTGGCGCTCTTCGTCCTTATTGTCGATATCGGTCATATCATTTCACCTTGAGCGGCAGCCCCGCCACCATCAGCAGCACCGTATCGGCAATCGCCGCGACCTGCTGGTTGAGCCGGCCGGCGGCATCGCGAAAGCGGCGCGCCAGTGCATTGTCCGGCACGATGCCTTGGCCGACTTCATTGGACACCAAGAACCAGGGTCCGCGCGGCCGCGACAGCACCTCCGCCAATCGCCGGCATTCAAGGTCCAGATCGTGTTCGGCCAGCATATGGTTGGTCAGCCACAGCGTCAGGCAGTCGACAAGCACCGGCCGATCGTCCGGCAAGGCGGCAAGCGCGCCGGCGAGATCGAGCGGTGCGTCGATGGTCGTCCAGCCTTCGCCGCGCCGCGACCGGTGCAACGCGATGCGCTCACGCATCTCGTCATCATAGGCTTGCGCCGTGGCGATATAGGTCCAGGGCGGCGGCAAGGCGGTCGCCAAAATTTCGGCGTGCGCGCTCTTGCCGGAGCGCGCACCGCCGATGAGGAAGGTCAGTGTCTTGCGATCAGGCAAAGCTGTCGCGCAGGCTGGTCGCGGTGCCGGTGAAGCGGCCGCGCACCACGCCGACAACCGCGCCGAGCACCAGCCAGAACACCAGATTGGTCACGGTCACCGCCACCACGAACTGGTGATGCAGCCCTTCCGGAATCGCCGTCTCGTAACTGTCGGGCTGCGGTGCCCCGACAACATGCGGTGCGACGATCAAAAGGACGGCAAGGATCGCCAGCGGCAGCGACTTGCGGAACGCGATCAGGCCGAGACCGGCAGCGGTTGCCGCCACCGTTGCCCACCACCAGATCTGGCGCTGGGTGAGATCGGCGGCCGGCATGGCCGGCAGTTCCGGCGGCAGGCCGAGGCCCGGCGCCAGCGTGAACACGGCAAAGCCGGCCAAGCCCCAGAACACGCCCTGGCGCCAACCACCGATACCGCCGGCGAATTCGGAAACCGCGACCAGGATCAACCCGAAGCCGATGCCGGTGACGATGTTGGCAAGCACGCTGAAGGCGAAACGCTCGAAACCGTCTGCCGGCGCCCAGCCCTCGTCTTCCGCCGCAGCAGTCGCTTCGGCAGGGGCCGGAGCGGCTGCGCTCATGGCATTGCTATTCGCTGCTGCCGGAGCGGCATGGTCATGGTGATGCCCGCCGCCCGCCTGTTCGTAGACTTCCGCCTTCAGGATCAGCGGCACGGTCGCATAGGCCTGCATGCAGGCAAGAACGACGCCGGCCACGAGCCCTGCGATCGCCGCGATGAACACGACGTTGCGAAACAGGTTCATGATGTCAGCCCCTCGTCAGTGGCAGGGAAATGCCATCGAATGGCGATAGTCGTGAGCCGCATTGTGGACCGCATCGATATGCGAGAAGCCGACAAAGCCCATCACGAAAATGCCGAGCAGCGCGGCAAGCGCGAGCTGCATGAAGCGCGACTGCGAGGAGACGGAAGCGCCGAGGGAGACGGAAGCGGTAGTCATGTCTTGTCCTTTCGCCCTCCACCCGAGGGCATCGAAGTCAGTTTCCTGTCGCCGGCAGGTCTCCTGGCTCACGGATCAGCGTCCTTCCCCACCTTCCCGAAGAAAAATCTTCAGTGGCATATGGAGAGGACTACCGCACACAGTTGCGGGGGCAGCCACGGCATTGGGCGAAATCCGCCCTTACCGCATTCCCTCTTGGCTCCAAAATGGAACCGGCGACACCGGCGACTATAGGCAGAATCCTCGCGTCCGGCAAACCAAATTCCGCCGGCGACCGTTGCGAATGCGCCATGAAGGTCAAAGCGATTTCGGCAGATAGCGCCACGTCACGAAGCCGCAGACCGCCGCCAGCAGGCCAAGCGTGACGAACACCGAGCCCAGGCCGAAGAAGGCCAGCACCACCGAATAGACCAGCGGCGGCGTCAGCTCGGAAAAGTCGAGATAGGTGCGATAGACCGCCGCCATCTGCGATCTTTCATAGGAGCGCACCGAGCGCATGAAGGCGGTCGAGCCGAGCGCATCGAGCGCAATGGTGAAGAAGGCGCCGCAGAGCAAGAAGGCGCCGGTGAGCAGCGGCACGGTTTCGCCGACGAAGCCCGCCGCCAGAAGCGCGACCGACATGGCGAAATAGGCAAATGTCATGGTCCTGCGGCCGCCAAAGCGCTTTCCCGCCTTGCCCCAGAAAATCGCCATGAACAAAAGCGCGTTGCCGGCCGAAACCAGCAGGCCGCCGGCCAGCTTGCCCTCACCCGTAATGACCATGAACAGCGGCCCATAGACGAAGAACGTCGTCCAGAAACAGGAGCGCCCAAACGCGATCAGCCAGGCCAGCCTGAGCCTGGGCTGGGCGATGAAGCGGCCGATATTGGCGAGCGGATTGGCTGGTCGCGTCTTGCCGGGACGGATCGACGGGTTGTCGCCGAGCCGGTAGGTCCAGAACAATGCCAGCAGCGCTAACGCGAACACGGCCACCGCGCCATGCGCGGCATAGACGCCGAAGCGCGTGTAGAGGAAGATGCCGAGCGTCGGCCCACCGGTCCAGGCCAGCATCGACCACGCCATGCGCAGCGATTCGGCCTGCATGAAGTCGGTCTTGCGGATGTGGTCCATGATGTAGAGGTTGAGCGTGATCGACAGCGCGCTGGCGCCCATCACCCGGCACAGCATGCCGGCCAGTTGCCCGGCAAGCGTGTCGGTGACGAAGAACAGCGAGCCAATGGCCAGCAGGCAGGCGCCCGCCGTGTAGACCCAGCGCCGGGCGAAACGGCGGATCAGCATCGGCATGAACAATGTCACCGACAGGCCGAGCATCGCCACGACGGTGTAGAGGATCGAGACGATCTGCTCGTTGTGCAGGATCTCGTAAGCCTGGATCGGGATGACGCTCGACACCGTGGCGCGGGCGAAGGATTCGACCGCATAGAGCGAAGCGAAGGTGCGCGCGTCCGCGGCCTTGAGGGCCGGTAGCCAGATCGGATGGCGCACATGGGTGGACATTGCTTTCCCCGAAGCAGATTCACCGGGTCAAATCTGCCGTGGCGACCTCAGCGCCAATAAGAGGAAACCGACGTGCATCCGGCAAAAGCGAAGCCGGCCAAAGGCTTTCCGGCACTGGCCCAATGCCGCGGCTGATCCGGCGTTATCGGCAGGGTTGCCGGTCTTCTTTTGTCCTGGGCAACCGTGATAGTCCTCCAGCGGGGCTGAATCAGAATGCGAGACCATGAGCATCCAAACGCCGACCGCGCCCATTCAGGATCGACCAAAGCGCATCGTCGCCATCGACATCGTGCGCGGCATCGCGCTGATCGCCATGGCAAGCTACCATTTCACCTGGGATCTGGAGTTCTTCGGCTACACCGATCCCGGCCTGACCGCCTTCGGCTGGTGGAAGATTTACGCGCGCTGCATCGCCTCGACCTTCCTGTTCCTGGTCGGCGTCAGCCTGTATCTCGCCCACGGTCGACAAATCCGCTGGAACGGCTTCTGGAAGCGGTTCGCCATGGTCGCCGGAGCCGCGATCGCGATTTCGGTCGTCACCCGCATAGCCACTCCGGACGGCTTCATCTTCTTCGGCATCTTGCACGAGATCGCGCTGGCCAGCCTGCTCGGTCTCGCCTTCCTGCGCCTGCCGGCGCTGCTGACGCTTGTCGTCGCCGCGCTCGTTATCGCCGCCCCCGTCTATCTGCGCTTCGAGGCCTTCGATCACCCATGGCTGTGGTGGGTCGGCCTGTCGGCGACCAATCCGCGCTCCAACGACTACGTTCCGCTGTTTCCGTGGTTCGGCGCCGTACTTGCGGGCATCGCGGTGACGAGACTCGCCGCAGGTGCCGGCCTGCTTGCCAGGCTTGCCAATCTGGCGCCCGGTCGCTTGGCCAACCCGCTGGTCTTCATCGGCCGGCACAGCCTGGCTTTCTATTTGATCCACCAGCCGCTGCTGATCGGCTGCGTCTGGCTGTTCTCGCAGATCATGCCGGCGCAGGTCGAAACCCCGCAGGTGAATTTCCTCAAAACCTGTCAGCTGTCCTGCGAGCAGTCGCGCGACACCGAGTTCTGTACGAGCTACTGTGTCTGCATGCTCGATACGCTCGAGGGCGAGTCCACGCTTGATAGGCTCTACAACAACGATCAGACTGCGGAGTGGAAAGCGCATTTGTCCGATCTCGCCGGCATGTGCACCGCCAAGACCGACAGCAAGTTGATGGAGGGAGGGGCCGAATGACCGAGAACCAGCCGAAGCCGGGGCTCATACCGTGGCCGCCGCTGATCTACATCGCCGCCATCGCCGTCAGCATCGCACTGGGCCTGCTCTATCCCCTGCCCTGGATCGGCGACCTGCTGGGCGATATCCTGTTCGCGGCCGGCTGGGTGGCGCTGTTTGCCGTCGCCGCACTCTGGTTCACCGCGATCCGCACCATGATCCGGGCCAAGACCACGCTCAACCCCAACGCTGTACCCGATCACCTGGTCACCACGGGTCCCTTCGGCGTCACCCGCAATCCGATGTATCTGGCCAACACGCTGCTGTTGATCGGCGTCGCCTTTGTCTCGGGCATCGTGTGGTTCCTGCCGCTGGCGTTCATCGCCGCCTATGCCACGCAGAAGGTGGCGATCGAAGGCGAGGAAAAGGTGCTGGCGGCAAAATTCGGCAAGAAATACCGCGACTACGCCAAACGCGTGCGCCGCTGGATTTGAGCTGGCTTTCAAG
>NZ_RZPW01000325.1:0-965 GCF_003998455.1 Mesorhizobium sp. M7A.F.Ca.CA.001.08.2.1
TGGCGGCCTTTCTCGCCATCCGCTTTCTGGCCGGTCTGGCCAGCGCCTTCGTCATGGTTTTCATGGCCAGCATCGTGTTCAGCCATATCGCGGCTGCCGGTCGCAACGACCTGCAGGCCTGGCATTTCGGCGGCGTCGGGCTCGGCATAGCGGCATCGGCGGCGATGATGGCGGTGCTGGTCGCCGAGCATTCGGGCTGGGCTGCAGGCTGGCTCTGGTCGGCGGCGATTTCGGCCTGTGGTTTCGTCCTCGTTGCACTGTTGGCCAATGAGGGTCCGCTCGGCAACGGCGAAGTCACCCGCGAGCCGGCACTGCGGATGGACCGGTCGTTGGTCAAGGTCATCGTCGCCTACGGCCTGTTCGGCTTTGGCTATGTGGTGACGGCGACATTCCTGGTCGCCATCGTCCGGCAAGGCGGCGGCAGCCGCGTCTTCGAGGCCATGGTGTGGATGGTCGCCGGTCTTGCGGGCTTTCCCTCAGTCTGGCTCTGGCAGAAGGTCGCGGCCCGCACCGGCCTCTATGCCGCCTATGCGCTGGCGTGCTTCATCGAAGTTGCCGGCGTCACCGCCAGCGTCGCCATCGGCGGCGCCACCGGGCCGCTGCTTTCCGGCGTGCTGCTCGGTGGCACCTTCATTGCCATCACCGCATTTGGCCTGCAGGCCGCCCGGCAGCAGGCGCCAAGCGCGCCGCGGCGGATATTCGCCCTGATGACGGCTGTGTTCGGCCTAGGCCAGATCATCGGGCCGGTCGCCGCCGGGTTTCTGGCGCAGATGTCCGGCGATTTCTTCCTCGCCTCGATCACAGCCGCGATCGTGCTGGTCGTCTCCGGCGCCATCACATGGTCGGCTGCGCCAAAATCGCCATGATTGTGGGCTTGCTGTGCCGGGCATCGGGCACGGGCATTTTCTTTCCCACTAATGTGTGACTTTATGCCCGCTGTCGTCAGCTGATTTGCGCCTAGATCG
>NZ_RZPW01000325.1:975-6515 GCF_003998455.1 Mesorhizobium sp. M7A.F.Ca.CA.001.08.2.1
AGATCGAGGAATTCGCCACAGTGTTCGTATCCTTTTTCCCGCAGCCGAAGCTGTTCTTCACTTCGGCCGCCGTCTGGAGCCTTGCGGCGATCCTGTTCTGGTTCTTCGGTGGTGAACAATTAGGTACGGTTTTCGGATTGCCGCCCGCCGCGGCCGGCGCGCCGCCCATCATCGGCATCGCCATCCTCGTATCGAAGCCGTTCCTCTGGTTCTATCTCTATTTCGCGTTCTGCGTGCTCGTCTTCTACGCATTCTGGAGCTGGTATTCGCCGCATCCATGGCAACGCTGGTCGATCCTGATGACCGCGGTCATCCTGTTCTTCATCTATTTCAATGTGCAGGTCAGCGTCGCCGTCAACGCCTGGTATGGGCCTTTCTTCGACTATGTGCAGGGGCTGATGTCGGGGACTGGAAAGTCGACCAACAGCGAATTTTATATCGGATTGGCTGATTTTTCGTGGCTCGCCCTGGTCGGCATGAATGTGCAGGTGGTCAACGCCTTCATCGTCAGTCACTGGATCTTCCGTTGGCGCACGGCGATGAACAACTACTTCGTCGAGAATTGGGGCAGGCTACGCCATATCGAGGGTGCCTCGCAGCGCATCCAGGAAGACACGATGCGGTTCTCGCAGATCATGGAAGATCTCGGCTCCAGCTTCGTCCAGTCGATCATGACCTTGATCGCATTCCTGCCGGTCATGATCCAGTTGCAGGCCCATATCACCGAGTTGCCGATTATCGGCGCGATTCCACAGCCATTGGTTGTCGCAGCCCTTGCCTGGTGTCTGTTCGGGACGATCTCGGTCATGGTTGCAGGTCTGAAACTTCCAGGGCTGCAGTTCCGCAACCAGCGCGTTGAGGCAGCCTACCGCAAGGAACTCGTCTACGGCGAGGATCACGCGGACCGGGCCCAGCCGGCCACCACGGCCGAGCTGTTCGAGAATGTTCGCCACAATTATTTCAGGCTCTATTTCCACTACATCTATTTCAACGTCGTCCGTTACACGTACCTGCAGGCCGACAACATTTTCTCGCTGCTGATCCTCGGTCCCTCGCTGGTGGCGCACAAGATCACGTTCGGCGCGCTGAACCAGATTTCGAACGCATTCGGCAAGGTGACCGGTTCGCTGCAGTTTCTGCTCACCTCCTGGTCGACCATCGTCGAGCTGCAATCGGTCCACAAGCGCCTGCGCGCCTTCGAGGCGACGCTGCAAGGCGAGCCGCTGCCCGATATCGACCAGCGCTATCTGGCAAGGCAGGGCGCTGAGGATCCGGCCTAAAGATCGAGGTTGGAAACGAACCGGGTTGGCGGCTCAGCCGCCGACCGAAGCTTGCTTCTGGGAAGCATCTTGCCGCGAAACATAATCGCGAAAACTGATGCATTCGACATCGGCCTTGACGCAGACCTCGCCGGCAAAGCGCTCCAGCGCGTTCCAGTAAGCGCCGTCATTCATCAGCGCGAAGTGGAAGCCGAGTTCCAGCGGAATACGCTTGTCGGCATACTGCTTGTCGAAGGCGGCGCGGAAGGCATCATAGGTCCGGTTGGCGAACTCGCCCGCTTGGCTTGGCCGTTCGAAGCCGCCGGAATGCCTGACATAGAGATTGTAGTCCATGGCGATCACCGGCCGTGACTTCGGTCCTTCTGGAATCTGCGGCAGCGAAAAGTGCATGACGCCGTTGCTGGCCGTCGGTCGGGCGGGGCCCTGCGAGACGCCGCTGGCGTCGAATTGATAGCCGGCGGCCGGCAGCGCTTCATAGAGCGCCTTGCCCGTCGACAGATACGGCGCGCGAAAACCGACGACCGCATGCCGTGCGAAATCGCGCCAGCCCTCAGGCTCGGGCGCAATGCCGTTGATGGCATAGGCGTTCTCGAGAATGTGCTCGAACGAACCGAACTCTTTCAGCCAGTCGGCCTTGCTCCAGTCCTTGCCGTCGAAATGGCCGCAGCCATGGCTGGCGATGTCGTGGCCCTCATGCGCGGCAAGCCCGATCTGCTCGAGCCGGTCGGTGACTTCCTGTTTGGAGGCGGCAAAGCCGATATTGGATTTCCCGGCGCTTCTGCCGGGTGCGGTGTATTCCTTGCGTGTTTCCGTCGACAGCAGGAAGACGCAGGACAGAAAATAGGTGAAATGTGCGCCGGTGCGCTCAGCCAGTGCTCGACTGCGCTTCCACTGCGAAATGTCGCGGGCGCTGTCGAACGAGATGATGACGACCTGCTTGGGCTTTGCCGGCACCGGTGGCGCGGGCGGGTCGGCCAGAGCCACGCCGGCAGTGACGAGCGCGGCAAGCGAAAACGCAACAACGCGGAACGGACGAAGCATAGGAAATCTGATCTTAACTCGGGGAACGTCTGCAAGCCGGCTATCGCCTAAATGTGGCGCGGGTGCGATGGGCCTCTTCGGCTGCTCGTCCGGGGCAAACATCCGTTTGCCCCGGACAATAGGCGATTTTCCGGTCGAACCCCTTCCATGCCGGCAAAATTTCGCTAAAACGCGGGCTGACAAAGGCCCGACCGGGCAGGAATGGTTTGATTTGATGTCCGACGACAGTTTTATCCGTGAAGTCAACGACGAGATCCGTCGCGAACAGGCGCAGGCGCTGTGGGACCGTTTTGGCCCAGCCCTGATTGTCGTTGCGATCCTCGTGGTGCTCGGCACCGCAGCCTTCGTCGGCTATCGCTATTGGGACGAGACGCGCGCCAACCGCTCGGGCGATGCGTTCTCGCAGGCGCTGAAGCTTGCCAATGACGGCAAGAACGATGAGGCGCTGACCGCGCTCGATCAGTTGGAGAAGGATGGCTACGGCGCCTATCCGCTGCTCGCACGCATGCGCGGCGCGACCGTCAAGGCGAACAAGGGCGACGTTCCCGCCGCCGTCAAGGATTTCGACGAAGTCGCCGCCGACACGGCCATTCCTCAGAGCATTCGCGACATGGCGCGGCTGCGGGCAGCGCTGCTGCTCGTCGACCATGGCTCGTTCGCCGACGTGTCCAGCCGTGTCGAAGCGCTGACATCCGACACCAACACGCTGCGCCACACGGCGCGCGAGGCGCTCGGCCTTTCCGCCTGGAAGGAAGGCAAGACGCAGGACGCGCTGAAACTGTTCGACCAGATCGCCGCCGATGACGGCGCCCCGCGCAACACCCGCGAGCGCGCAACATTGATGTCCGAGCTGATCCGCGGGTCGGGCAGTGCGTCGTGACCTTCAAAGTCGCCATCATCGGCAGACCTAACGTCGGCAAATCCACTCTCTTCAATCGGCTGGTGGGAAGAAAGCTGGCGCTTGTCGACGACACGCCGGGCGTCACCCGCGACCGTCGCGTCCACGCCGCCAAGCTCTACGACCTGCATTTCGATGTCATCGACACCGCCGGCTTCGAGGACGCTGGTGCCTCGACCTTGCCCGGCCGCATGCGTGCGCAGACCGAGATCGCTATCCGCGAGGCCGACCTGATCTTCTTCACCATCGACGCCAAGTCCGGCCTTTTGCCTGATGACAGGACCTTCGCCGAGATCGTGCGCAAGTCCGGCAAGCCGGTCGTGCTGGTCGCCAACAAGGCCGAGGCGAAGGGCGCCCAGGGCGGTATGCTGGAAGCCTGGGAGCTCGGCCTTGGCGAGCCGATCCCGGTTTCGGCCGAGCATGGCCAGGGCATGCCCGATTTGCGCGACGCCGTGATCGGCGCGCTCGGCGAAGCGCGCGCCTTCGGCGAAGACGAAGATGGCGAAGACGAAGAGATCGCTGCCGGCGAGGTGCTGATCGGCGAGGATATCGCCGATCCGGATGCCGAGCACACCTATGACGACACCAAGCCGATGCGCATCGCCGTCGTCGGCCGTCCCAATGCCGGCAAGTCGACGCTGATCAACGCGCTGATCGGCGAAGAACGGCTGCTCACCGGACCGGAAGCCGGCATCACCCGTGATTCGATCTCGGTCGATTGGGATTGGCATGGCCGCCGCCTGAAGCTGTTCGATACGGCCGGCATGCGCCGCAAGGCCAGGATTCACGAAAAGCTCGAAGTGATGTCGGTGCAGGACGGCCTGCGCGCCATCCGCTTCGCCGAGATCGTCATCATCGTGCTCGACGCCACCATTCCCTTCGAGAAGCAGGATCTGCAGATCGCCGACCTGATCATCAGGGAAGGGCGGGCGCCGGTGATCGCCTTCAACAAATGGGACCTGATCGACCATCCCCAGGAGCTTCTGGCCGAACTGCGCGAGAAGACGGAACGGCTTCTTCCCCAGGCGCGCGGCCTGCAGGCCGTACCTGTCTCCGGCGAGACCGGGCGCGGCCTCGACAAGCTGATGGATGCCGTCATCAGGACCCACAAGGTATGGAACAGCCGCGTCTCGACTGGCAAGCTCAACCGCTGGCTGGAAGGCATCCTGGCACACCATCCGCCGCCTGCCGTGGCCGGGCGCCGGCTGAAGGTCAAATACGTCACCCAGGCCAAGACCCGGCCGCCGGGTTTCGTTGTCCAGTGCTCGCGGCCCGATGCGATGCCGCAATCCTATGTCCGCTATCTCTCCAACAGCCTGCGCGAAGCCTTCGATATGCCCGGCGTGCCGATCCGCATCGCGCTGCGCACGTCGGACAATCCGTTCGCCGGCAGGTCGAACAAGCGTAAATAAGCGGTCGGGCGCTGGATACCTGTTCCGGCTGTCTAAGCGACCTCCTTCAACCGCTCGTCCCGTGGCAGCGCCTGCAACGCCGCCTGCAGCAATATGTCGGCCAGCCGCGCTGCCACCGGATCCAGTTCAGCATCCTTCTGGTGCAGCACCAACGCCATTTTGGGCAATGCAGGCAGCCCGGCGATCTCCGGCGTCATCGCGCTGACGCTGGCCGGCAGGCCGATGTCGGTGCGGATTGTCAGCCCCAGCCCCGCCGCCACGGCTGCCCAGATGCCGCCAAGGCTCGGGCTGGAAAAGGCCATCCGCCACGACAGGCCGGCGCGGTCGAGCGTTTCGGTTGCCACCGTGCGCAGAAGGCATGGCGCTTCGAGCGCCGCCAGCGGCAGCGGCTCACTGTTGCGCAGGCTGGTCTCGATACGCTTTGCCGGCCCGATCCAGCGCATCGGCACATCGGCGACATGCTGGCTGTAGGGCAGCGTTTCGCCGCAGTGCCAGGCGAGCGCGATATCGAGGCTGCCTGACAGGACCCTTTCGGCAAGGTCGTGGCTGCGTGCGATCCTGGCTTCGATCTTCACCTTGGGGTGCGCCCGGGCAAATCGGCCGAGCACGTCCGGCAGCACCGCCTCGCCGAAATCTTCCTGCAAGCCGAGCCGTACCCAGCCTTCCAGCTCGACACCGTGGATGGCGGATGCCGCCTCGTCATTCAATTCGATCAGCCTGCGCGCATAGCCGAGCATGGTCTCGCCGGCCTCGGTCAAAGCGAGGCCGCGTCCTGATTTGCGGAAGATCGGCGTCGCCGCCTGTTCTTCCAGTTTCTTCAATTGCGCGCTGACCGCCGACGTCGACCGGCCAAGCCGGTCAGCGGCCTTGGCAAAGCTACCCAGCTCCATGCCGGTGACGAAACTGCGC
>NZ_RZPW01000326.1:0-6507 GCF_003998455.1 Mesorhizobium sp. M7A.F.Ca.CA.001.08.2.1
GACGGTCGTCATCCGCCACATGAATGATTTCAGGGAGGAAAACCGGCTGCCGGTGCAGTTTGGCGTCGCTGTCGAAGAGATTGCCTTCAAGGGCGATCACTGGGCGGTACGGACCGGCGCTGGCCTGCGGCTGGCCCGCAATGTCGTCGTCGCCACCGGCCGCGACAGGCAGCCGTTCATTCCCGAATGGAAAGGCATGAAGGATTTCGTCGGGCGCATCATCCATTCGGCGGATTTCGGTGACGCACAGGCCTATGCGGGCCAGAAAGTGCTGGTCGTCGGCGCTGGCAATTCGGGTTTCGATGCGCTCAATCATCTGGCCGGCATAGACACGGCCGCCATCTGGCTGTCGGCCCGCAGCGGTCCCGCCCTGCTGCCCAAGCGCATCGGCAAGATCGCCGTGCACCGGCTTTCGCCGTTCATGGCTCGCTTGCCGTTGCGGGTCGCCGACGCGGTGATGTCGGCGACGCAGCGCCTGGCTTTCGGCGACCTGACCAAATTCGGCCTGCCGCCCGCGCCTGCGGGCGGCGCCAGCCGCCTGACCTCGGATTACACCGCGATCGCCGCCGACGACGGCGCCGTCAGCGCCATAAAGGCCGGCAAGATCACCGTCGTACCCGGCATAAGGGAATTCACCCGTGACGGCGTGATCCTGGCCGATGGCAGCCTGATCTATCCTGACATCGTCATTGCCGCGACAGGCTACCGCACCGGGCTGGAGCCGATGGTCGGCAAGCTCGGCGTGCTCGACGCCAAGGGCGTTCCGCTCTTCAACGGCGGGCAAGCCGATCCGAAATTGCCCGGTCTGTGGTTCACCGGCATGCGGCCGAGCATTCGCGGCTGCTTCGCCAATGCCGGCATCCTGGCCAAGGCGATCGCCAAACGGATTGCGGGGTCGGCCTCGCACCAACCCGGCGCATCACGCTGATTTGGGTTCCAGCCGCCGGAAACCGACGGCCTCCATCAGCATGTCCTCTTCCTCCATGCCGGCATTGTGCAGGGCGAGCAGGTTAAGCGCGATTTCCCGCGCGTCGGCGGAATCGGGATGTGCCTCGCGCCGCCGGCAGGCCTCGTCGAACACGCGCTGCAGCTTGGCGATATCGGCTGGCTTGAGCAAGCCACGGTCATAGACGGACTTCGACATGGCGATCTCCTGATAAAGACCTAGGGCGCCATGTTTAAATTGCCAATCTTTCCCGAGGCTTGACCGACTTCACCCCATGCCGCGACTTCAAAGGGCGGCAGCGGTGCAAATCTGCTCCGCTGCTGCGCCCCATGCTGGAGGGCAATCAGACCGCGATCTTGCCGCCGCCCTGTCTGGTGATGGCGACCACCGACGGCCGCACCGGCATGTCGGGCTTGAAGTCGGGCCAGCGCGTCGACAGATCCTCATAGTAGGACGGGCGGCCGAACGCTTCCCAGTCCTCGCCGCCATCGCCCGGATGCTGGACGGCGACGAAGGCGGTCTGGTCGTCGGGCGCAAACAGCGGACCGCACATTTCGGCGCCGATCGGCACGCGGAAGAACAGTTTCGAGGTCGCCCGCGCCGCCCCTTCCGTGTCCACCGCCCACAGACCATCCGTGCGGCCGGTGGCTTTCGGGCCTTGGCCGTCGGTCGCGACCCAGAGACGCCCGGCCGAATCGACCGCGCAATTGTCGGGCATGCCGAACCAGCCATTGGCCGTCGTTGCCGTCGAGAAGGTGGCGCCGACATCGGCAACCGCCGGATCACCGCATTTCAGCAGCACTTCCCACTTGCCCTTGGCGGCGGTGAAATCACCGCCGTCCTCGGCGATCTCGATGATGTGGCCGAAGGCGTTTTCGGCGCGCGGGTTGGCGGCGTCTACCTGGTCGGCCTTGCGCTTCGAATTGTTGGTCAGCATGACATAGACCTTGCCGTTGACGGCATTGGGCTGGATGTCTTCGGGCCGGTCCATCTTGGTGGCACCGAGCAGGTCGGCGGCGCGGCGCGTCTCGATCAGCACGTCGGCCTGGCCAGTGAAACCGTTTTCAGCCGTCAGCGGTCCCTGGCCGAAGACGATCGGCAGCCATTCGACCGTGCCATCTTCGGCGAACCTGGCGACATGCAGCGTGCCATCATCGAGCAGGTCCCGGTTGGCGGCATGATCGTTCGGATCGAACGCGGCCTTGGTCACGAACTTGTAGACATAGTCGAAGCGCTCGTCGTCACCGAGATAGAAGACGACGCGGCCGTCCCTGGCGACAATCGCTTCGGCGCCCTCATGCTTGAAGCGGCCCATGGCGGTGCGCTTCCTCGGCGTCGAGGTCGGGTCGTTGACATCGACCTCGACGATCCAGCCGAAGCGGTTGGCCTCATTGGGCTCCTTGGCGAGGTCGAAACGCTCGTAATGCGCCGCCCATTCATAGGCGCCTTCGGGAATGCCGAGACGCTTGTAGTTCGCGGCTTCCTTGTGGCCTTCCGGCAACTCGCCGGAGAAATAGCCATGGATGTTCTCCTCGGCCATCACATAGGTGCCCCAGGGCGTGACGCCGCCGGCGCAATTGTTGAACGTGCCGAACACCTTGGTGCCGGACGGATCGGCATTGGTCTTGACGCGGTCATGGCCGGCAACCGGACCGGACAGCGCCATTTCGGTGTTGGAGGTGATGCGGCGATTGAGCTTGCCGTCGCGCACCACCTGCCATTTGCCTGATGCCTTGCGGATCTCGACGATGGTGCCGCCGTGAGCTGCCATTTCGACATCGACCTGCTCCTTCGAGAGGGGTGCGACTTCGGCCGACTTCTTGCCGTCCTTCTCGACGATCTTCACGATGCCGGGGAACATCAGATGCGGATTGGTGTATTCGTGGTTGACCACCAGCAGGCCATGTTCGGCCGAGCCGTCGACCGGGATGTAGCCGACATAATCGTTGTTGTAGCCGAACTGTTTCGCCTGGGCCTCGGCCGACTGTTTCGTCGGGTCGAAGTCGGGCGAATCGGCAAACAGCGGATCGCCCCAGCGCAGCAGCACATCGGCATCGTAACCCGGCGCGACGTGGTGCTTGTCGTCGATGCCGGCCTCGAGTTCGTCGAACGTGAAGGCCGAGCCTTCAGCGGCCCGGGCCTCGTCGGCGCTGATCAGCGCCAGCGGGCTGACGGTGGCGGCGATGGCCGAGACAGCCAGCGAACCCTTGAGGAAGCCGCGGCGCGAGAACCGCGCGGCGATGATCTCGCCCATGGTGCGGTTGTCGGAAGCGTTGATGGCCGGGCCGTCGTTTTCCTCGAGCAGGCTGGTGCGGAATCGGGTGTCGGGGGAGCGAAGGTCAGTCATGGCTTGCCTCTGGCTGTTGGATTGGCTGGAGCGTGGGTACCTGTTTGACCCCCTTATAATCGCCGGATCACATTTTCGTGACATCGGGAGACCTTTCAGACGCGACAGGCATTGCGCGCAGCGCTGGCTAAGCATTCCCGCAGACCGGAACTGCTCCAGAATCGCCGGTTCGAGATGAAAGGAGACCTTAGGCGGCATCTTGGCCGCGCATCCTGCGACGGCGGACGACATCAGTCGTTTGCAAAAAACAGATCAACGGGCAACTGCACCCTCGACAAGTCACCTCCGCCGCCCCCGGCGGAGGTGACTTGATGTTCGGCGTCTGCGGTCGTCAGGCATCGGGAAAGCCAGTCTCCCGTTTAGCGATGGCGGTCACGGCGCCGTTCATGCGAAGCTAATGTAGCATATACTTGGGACTTTAGTCCAACCTTGCGCTTGCAATGGTCCTGGTTGACAACCGCAACGGTCGGAGGTCGCTTCCGGGCGCCGCGTCTTTCGGCAATGTTGGTTGCACTGCAACGTTGGGGTGGGGCGCGCCGGGCTCAGTCGTCGGAGATCAGAATGCACAGATCGGTCACGACCCGTTGTTGCCGGCTGGCGCTCAAATCGGCAGCGGCGCTGGTGTTGACGATTGCGCCCTATCAAATTGTCCTGGACGGCTCCGTTTCCGGCATCCACACCGTCAGCGCATACGCCAAGGGTGGCGGTAACAGTGGTGGCGGTGGTGGCGGAGGCAACAGTGGGGGCGGCAACGGCGGCAATTCCGGCGGAAGCAATAGCGGGAACAGCGGCAACGGCAATGGGAATAACGGCAACAGCGGCAATAACGGCAACAGTGGCAACAACGGCAAATCAGGATCCAGTCAGGGTAAGAGCGGGAGCCATGTCAATGCAAAGACCGGTGACAAGGTCGACGTGACCGGCAACAAGATCACAGTCAGGCATCCCGACGGCATAACGGAAAAGCTCGAGAACGGTCGTTTCAGCATGAAGGACGCTCTCGGTCGCACGATCATCGACCGCCAGGCCACGCCGGCCGATGCCAATCGTCTCAAGGCCTTGTGAAGCTGGCCAACAGGCAACGGTCAGCTTTGCACGTCACCTCCGCCGCCCCCCGGCGGAGGTGACCTCGTTTCCGGCCGGCGTCGTCCCGGTTTTCGGCACCGCAATGGCTGCGGTCCCGAGGCGCGACGCGCTTTTGCGCAATCCGGGACGGGAAACCGCTGCGCATTTCTTCGGACCTGCCCAGAGCAATTCTAGAAAAAGTGTGAAGCGGTTTTCCCGGGAAATGCGCGTAGCGCTTTTCCCTTGGGAATTGCGTCAAAACAGAGTTAGAGCAGCTCGCCGTTTCCGTGAAACGGTGAAATGCTTTAGGAGGGCCTGTCGCGGTCGCGCCACTCACGCATCATCAAGGCCGCTTCGGTGCGATTTCGCACATTGAGCTTCGACAGCACTCCGGTCATGTGATGCTTGACGGTTTTCTCCTGCAGCTCAAGCCGCAAGGCGACTTCCTTGTTGCTCAGCCCCTCCGCCACCAGCCGCAGGATTTCCGTTTGCCGATCGGTGAGCTGCCGCAGCCGTTCCGCCAAGCCGTCGGTCGGCTGCTGGGACTGGAGATCCGAAAGCAGCCGGGCCGATAGTGTCGGCGAGAGATAGCTTTCGCCGGCTGCGACATTGCGCAGGATGTCGGCGAGGCCGCGCGATCCGACGCCTTTGAGGACATAGCCATTCACCCCTGCGTTCAGCGCCTTGGTCACATCGGCATTGGCCTCCGAGACGGTCAGCATGACGATCTTCTGGGCGGGATGGTTGGCGAGGATGCTTGCGACCGCGCTCAGCCCGCCGCCCGGCATCGAGATGTCGAGCAGCAAGATGTCGGGCCGCATCGTCGCGGCGAGGCGTTCGGCATCCTGCGCCGTGGCGCCCTCGCCAACCATCTCGAAGCCTCCGATCTCCGACAGGCTGCGCGTCACACCTTCGCGAAAGAGGGGATGATCGTCGACAATGGCGATGCGAATGGTCCCAGTCATGCTTGCTCCTCGACCGACAGACGGATCACCAAACGCGTACCTTGCGGCCCGGTCAAGGTTTCGAACTGTCCGCCAATGCTTTCGACCCGTTCCCTGAGGCCGGCGAGCCCGAGGCCCTCGACCCGTGCCGTCGGATCGAAACCCGGCCCGCGGTCCGACACTTCGACAAAAAGCCTGCCACCTTTCATCCCGGCACTCACCGCCTGATCCTTGCCTAGCCCGTGGTGATAGGCATTGTTCAGCCCTTCCTGGACGAAACGATAGATGCTGATCTTCTCGGAGGCGCCGGGTTCAGGCAACTGTCCGGCCAGCGTCAGCGTCACCGACGTTCCCGTCCTCTGTTCGTGTTCCTTGACGGCCAGCCGCAGAATGTCGGTTGCGGCAGCCGTCTCGATCTGCGGCAGGACAAGGCCGGTGCAGATGCCGCGTATTTCGCGCATCGCATCCTCCAGCGTCTTGCGAATCATCGTGACCTCGGTCGAGCGGCTTGCGCCTGAATGGCCATCGCTGGAAAATATCGGGCTGTCCATGCGCAGCGCCGCCAGGGCCACGAGTTGGGCCGGGCCGTCATGCAGGTCGGCGCCGATGCGGCGCAGATATCTTTCGTTGAGCGCGGTGGCGCGGCGCGAGGCCTGTTGCACGCGCAGTCGCAAGGCACTGTTTTGCGCCACCAGACCCTGCAGTTCCGACACCTGGCGGCGCAGCGCCCCACGCTGGTCGTCGATGGTGCGGCTGCCGCGCAGGACGATGCCCGCCAGGAGCAGGAATGCCGCCAGGGTCGCGCCGGCCACGATCAGCCAGCTCGACCACAGAGCGGAAGCCAGGGTGGCCTGGAAATCGTCGGCGATCTCATAGAACTCGGTAACCGCCACCACCTCGCCCGACCAGGGCTCGCGCACGGGATTGTAGATCTCCAGCAATGGCAAGCCGGTCGCCTTCTCCTCGCTCTCATCCTCATCGAAAGTATTGAATTCAGCGACGACATTGCCTTGGAAAGCGGAACGCAGATTGTCGCTCGGAGCGAAGCGGCGGCCGATCAGGGCCGTCTCCTTGGCATAGAGGACCGTCCCGTCGCGGCGCCAGAGCATGAACGATTCGAGGCGCTTGCCGAGCGCGCCCTGGCCAAGCGTCTCGTCCAGCGCCTGCTTGACGGAATCGCTGAGCTCCTGCTCCTTGCGCAAGTC
>NZ_RZPW01000327.1:0-6474 GCF_003998455.1 Mesorhizobium sp. M7A.F.Ca.CA.001.08.2.1
GTGCCCGGCGATGCTCGGCCAGGAGATAGTCGATCTGCTCCAGCCGCTCCTCGGCCGCGATATGGGCGAGATGCAGCGACAACACCCGCACCGGCCCTGCCGGCGTGCGGATCATGCATTCAAGTGCTGCATTGCGGGTGTTGAGCGGCCGCAGCGTGCGGCGCATCGGCAGCGCATGCAGCCGCGACCAGACGATCGGCAGTTTCGACAGCACCATGGTGCCGAACTGGCGGCGCCGGTTGACCAGGCGGCCGTCGCGCCTTTCGCTGGCATCCATGTCGAAGGCCGGGCCATAGACCCAGTGATAGTCGGGTAGCAGGCTGGAAAGCAGTTCCGGCTGATCGTCGAAATTGCTGCGTTGCCAGTGACGCTCGACTTCCTGCAGTGCAATGATGTCGGCGCCGGCAACGATGCGCGCGGCGCGCGAAAGATCGTAGCGCCCGTCGCTGCCGAACCCGTACTGGATGTTGTAGCTGACCAGCTTCATTGCTTATCCGGCTCAATTTCGTGTTGGCAGTAGCGGTTCGATGCCACGGTTGCAATGTGCAGGAGAATGGACGTGGCTTGGACCAGCCTTGCCCCTGACCGGGATCATGCACCGATCCCGAAGCACTTCGGTATCTTCCGTGCGCCGGAAAACGGCGTGCGATGCCTCAAGTATTCAGCGGCTGGAACCGGCCGGGTGGCGACGCGGCCAGTTCGGTCCAGTCGATCTCTTCCTCAAGGCGATGATAGGCTTCGTCGCCAATCGTCTCGTTGCGGCGCAATTCCTCCAGCGCGTCGCGCTGGCTCTTGATCGCATAAAGACGCAAGCGGTCATATTCGGTCGCCGCCTGGGCATCGTCGGGGTTTTTGGCGATCTTGCGTTGAGCGGCATATTGCTCGCGCACCGCAGCCGCAGCGTCCGATGTCTTGCCGCTCAATATGTCGAGCGCCGCCTGCATGACCACAACGCGCGCCTGCGCAACCTCGCGGTCGACCGTTTCGTCAGGGTTGAGGTTCAAAAGGCGCAGCAGCGGCTTCAGGCTCATGCCTTGCAGCACCAGCGTGCCGAGGACGACCGTGAAGGCAGCGAGCACGATCGGGTCGCGGGCCGGGAATTCAGCCGGCAGGGCGAATGCCGCCGCAAGCGTCACCAAACCGCGCATCCCGCACCAGCCGATCAGCACGCCGCCACGAAACGACGGAGCGTCACGCTGACGATCAGCCACGCCGAAACGGTCAAACCACCTGATGATCGCGCCGCACCCCAGAACCCAGACGAAGCGTGAGACGATGACGATGGCGAGCACTGTCCCGGCCAGGACGAACGCATCGGTCTGCCCCTGCCCGGCAAGCCGGCCGACGATCGTACGCGCCTGCAGGCCCATCAGCACGAAAGCCAGAACATTGAGCACGAAGACCGCCGTTTCCCAGACGGAATAAGAGCTGATGCGGTTTCTGGCCGGCATGCGGCGCGGCGCGGTGCGGGCGATCGTCATGGCATAGACGACTATGGTGATGATGGCCGACAGTCCGATCCTGTCGGCCAGGATCCAGACCCCGAACGTGCCGGCAAATTGCACCACAGTGCCGCTCGCCGGGTCCTCGATCCGGCCCAGCGTCATCAGAGACAACCGGCCAAGCAGATAGCCGGCCGCAAGACTGCCGAGCGTGGACAGCAGGATCATCGGAACGGCGCTGCTCAGCAGAATGGAGCCTGCTGCCGCAGAAATCGCCATTCGGTAAATCAGCAGCGCGGTGGCGTCGTTAAGCAGGCTCTCGCCTTGCAGAATGGCAGTGATGCGATGCGGCACCTTGAACTGGCCAAGCACGGCCGATGCCGCAACCGCATCGGGCGGCGCCACGATGGCGCCAAGCGCTATGGCCGCGGCAATCGGCAGACCTGCCATCGCCCAGCCGGCCAGCGCCACCGTCGCTGTCGTGAAAAGGACGGCACCAAGCGCCAGCAGCACAAGCGGCACCTTGTAGCGGTTGAGATCGCGCAGCGACGTGTCATAGGCGGCGTCGAGCAGTACCGGCGCGATGAACAGGGCAAGCGCCAGTTCCGGGTCGATCTCGATGGTCGGCACGCCAGGCACGAAGGCGATGGCCACCCCTGCCAGCGCCAGCAAAGAGGGATAAGGAACCTGCACGCGCCGCGACAGCGCCGTCAGCGCAACGGCGATCAACAGCAGAACGAGTGTCAGTTCGAAAAGAACCATGGCCTCTTATAGCCGGGAAGCGAGATTCTGGCAGCGGCAAAGCGGCTGGAAATTGTTGATTGCCCGGCAAGCTCGAGCCGGCAGAAAATACCTCGAATTGCTTCCTGACAAATCGCCGTCCACACCGACATTGAAATCATCTGATATGGGGCTCGCTTAAACGCGGACTTCCCTGCACTGCAGCCCATGCCACGCGGGCGGAAGCATCCTTCCCCCTTCGCTAACCGGGATACAGCCATTCATTCCAAACAAGCGCAGCAGCCTAGTGCAGCACGAGCATATCGCTCGAAGAAAACGAGATCTCGGCCTTCTCACCAACTGCGGGGGGCGGCGTTGCCGGGCTGTTGAACGTGTCGAGCGAGACCGTGTTGCCGCCGATGCCGACACGAACCCGGATGACCGATCCGAGGAAATGCACTTCGGAGATTTCTCCGGATAGGCTGGAGTCACGGCCAGGCTGGCGGCCCAGCGAAATAGCTTCCGGACGCAGCGCCAGGGACAGCGTGTCGCCCGACTTGGAACCGTTGAGCTTGCCCTTGAGCGAGACCTGTTCGGAATTGACCCGCACCGTGCCCGCGGCGGCATCGGTGACGGTTCCTTCCAGCACATTCAGCGTGCCGACGAAATTGGCGACGAACTTGGTTGCCGGCCGGTTGTAGATCTCGAATGGCGTGCCGACCTGCTCGGCCTTGCCGCCATACATGACGGCGATGCGGTCCGAGATCGACAGCGCCTCTTCCTGGTCGTGCGTGACGAAGATGGTGGTGATGCCGAGCTTCTTCTGGATCGACCGGATTTCCTCGCGCAGCGACACGCGCACCTTGGCGTCGAGCGCCGACAGCGGCTCGTCGAGCAGCAGCAGCTTTGGCTTCGGCGCGATGGCGCGGGCTAGCGCGATGCGCTGCTGCTGGCCGCCCGAGAGCTGGTAGGGATAGCGATCCGCCATCTGCGGCAGCTTGATGATGCCGAGCATCTCGGCGACGCGGGCATCGATGTCCGCCCTCGGCATGCCGGCGACCTTCAAGCCGAAGCCGATATTCTGCGCCACGGTCAGGTTCGGGAACAGCGCATAGGCCTGGAACACCATGCCGACATTGCGCTGGTTGGGCTTCAGTCTCGTAATGTCCTTGCCGCTGACGACGATCGTGCCCGCGCTCGGCTCCTCGAAACCGGCAACCATGCGCAACACCGTCGTCTTGCCGCAGCCGGATGGCCCGAGGAAGGAGACGAATTCGCCGCGCTCTACGTCGAGATTGAAATCCTCCACCACCGTGGTGGCGCCGAAAGATTTTCGAACGTGCTGGATGGAGAGGAATGGGTCGGCCATGGCGTGGTTCTCTCGATCAATTTGGGCGGTTCGCCGATTTCGGCGCGAAGCGGGACAGGATCTGGATCAGCGACATGCAGCCCCAGGTGATGGCGAAGGCGATCACTGCAAGGGCTGCGGGCTCGTATGCACGGTTGGCGCCGATGTTCTGCAGATACGGGCCGAAAGCCGGACGGCTGAGCAGGCTGGCCATTGTAAACTCGCCAATGACGATGGCGAAAGTCAGGAATGCGCCGGACAGCACCGCGATCAGCACATTGGGCAGGATGACGCGGGTGATGATGGTGCCCCAGCCCGCACCCAGAATTTGCGCGGCTTCGGTCAGCGTACGCACATCGATGGTGCGCAGACCGGTGTCAACGGCCCGATACATGTAAGGCAGAGACAGCGTCGTATAGCCAATGACAAGCAACGCGTTCGCACCCCAATTGCTTGCCAAGAATGGCAGCGGCGAGTTCGAGCCGTACATCCTGATATAGCCGAAGACGATGACGATTGCCGGAATGACCAGCGGCAAAAGGGTGATGAATTCGACGATTGGCCTGAGCTGAGGCAGACGCAGCCGGATCCAGTATGCCGCCGGCACCACGATCAGCACCCCCAGGATAATGGTGCAGAGGGCAGCGATGACTGAAAAAAGGAAAGTTGACTGGAAGCGCGCGTCTCCCAGCACGACTTGATAGGCGTCGAAGGAGTGGACGCCGCGCCGCATGCGCAGCGAGAACTCGACCGTCGCCATCAACGGAATAAAGAAATAGGCAGCCCCGACAACAAAGACGACCCAGGCCCAGAACTTACCCGACTTCATTTGAGCCACCTTTCGGACCGAGTCCGAAACCAGATGTAGAAGACATTCGCAAGACCGGTGATGACGATCATGCCAAAGGCTATGGCATAAGCGAGTTGCGGGTTGTGCAGCACGTCGCCGTTCATCTGCGAGTAGAGCTTGATCGGAACGATATTAAGCGTCGGACCGGCAAACGCATAAGCGGTGGCGATGGCGCCGAAGGCGTTCGCAAACAACAGGATGACCGTACCGAGAAAACTCGGCCATATCACAGGGATGACAACCATGCGCCAGTACTGCGCCTGCGTGGCACCGAGCGTGGCCGCAGCCTCGCCCCACTCCTTCTTCAAGCCGTCGATGGCTGGCACGATGATGACCACCATCAGGGGAATCTGAAAGAACAGATAGACCGCGATCAGGCCCGTTGTGGTGAGAAAATTGAAGCCCATCGCGTAAATGTTGATGTTGAGCACGTCACGCAGAAGCGTCGTGACGATACCGACGCGGCCGAGCGTAGCCAGGAACGCGAAGGCGAGCGGCAAGCCGGCAAAATTCGAGGCGACGCCCGAAAACGTCAGGGTCGCGGAGCGCGTCCAGCTTGGCAGTCCGCCGCGCACGATCGCGATCGCGATGGCGAGCCCGGCAAACGCCCCGATGATGGCCGACCAGAAACTGATCTTGATCGAAGACCAGTAGGAATTGCTGATCGACGGATCGCTGACCAGCTGCAGAATATTGTCGAGCGTGAACCCGCCTTCACCGTTCCGGAAGGCTCCCACGACGAGATAGAGCGTGGGCAGGATCAAGAACATTAGGGCAAAGATGAAGAACGGCGCCACGCCGATCCATTGCGTTGGCAAGCGGAAGGCGGTCGCCTCCTTCGGCGGCACCGGCTTGGTGGCGAATGCCTGATTTGAAAGCGAGAGATCGGTCATGCGCCGGCTACCGTCTTCGAGGAAGGACCGGGCGGCCTCGCGGCCGCCCGGTGGATTTCAAGTCTTACTTGACGTTGGCGCCGACAGTGGCGTCCCAGTTCTTGCTGATAGCTTCCTTGGCCTTAGCCTGCTCGTCGAGCGACGGGAACGCGGCCGAGGCATAGGATTCCGCCGGCGGCAGCTTGGCCAGCACGTCCGCCGGGATCTTGCCGTTCTTGGCGAGATCGTTGAAGCGGATCGGGTGGCAATAGCCCTTCAGCCAGCCGATCTGGCCTTCGTCGGAGTAGAGGTATTCCATCCACAGCTTGGCTGCATTCGGATGCGGCGCGTAGGCGCTGATCGCCTGCACGTAGACGCCGGCTACGACGCCGGTCTTCGGCACGATGACGTCGACGGGCGGGTTGCCCTTCAACGTGTCGCGGCCGGCGAGCGCGTTGTAGTCCCAGTTGATCAGGATCGGGGTCTGACCCTGGGCAAGCGTTGCCGGCTTGCCTACGACCGGAACGAAATTGCCGGCGGCGTTGAGCTTCTTGAAGAAGTCTAGGCCAGCAGTGCCGGCAGCTTCACCGGCTGCGGCGCCACCGGAAAGGCCGGCGGCGTAGACAGCCTGGATGGCCTGGTTTGAAACGCGCGGATCGCCGGCAAGAGCGACCGCGTTGGCGAATTCCGGCTTCAAGAGGTCGGCCCAGTCGGTGGGCGACTCCTTGATCAGGTCCTTGTTCACCATGAACGACAGAACGCCGTAATAGTCGCCGTACCAGAAGCCGTCGGCATCCTTGGCGCTGTCGGGGATCGAGTCCCAGGTCGACACCTTGTAAGGCTGGATCAGGCCATCGGCCTTGGCGGTCGGGCCGAAGGACAGGCCGACGTCGATGACGTCGGGCGCCTGCGGGCCCTTGTTGTCCTTGTTGGCCTTGATCGCCTCGACCTCGTCGCCGGAGCCGGCGTCGGGGTTGAGTTCGTTGACGGTGATTTCCGGATACTTCGCCTTGAAACCTGCGATGACATCGCCATAGCCGCACCAGTCATGCGGCAGCGCGATGGTGGTGAGCTGGCCTTCCGCCTTGGCAGCCTTGACGAGATCGTCCAGCGAATCCGCGGACGAAATCACCGTCGACGCGAAAAGCGCCGCGGCCGAAAGGGAAAGCACTTTCCCCGTGAACTTGAACATGTGTTCTCTCCGTTGAACTGACGCCGTTGGACGCCTGCGATGCGGTATCG
>NZ_RZPW01000328.1:0-6473 GCF_003998455.1 Mesorhizobium sp. M7A.F.Ca.CA.001.08.2.1
CTCTACGACAATGCCCAGCTCCTCCGCTTCTGCAACTGGGCCTATGCCGCAAGCGGCAATGAATTGTTCCGGGTGCGAATCGAAGAGACGATCGGCTGGCTGCTGCGCGAAATGCGCGTCGACGGCGGTGCCTTTGCCGCCAGTCTCGATGCCGACAGCGACGGCGAGGAAGGTCTGTTCTACACCTGGAGCCGCGACGAGATCGAAGCCGCCCTTGGCGACGATTCCGCATTGTTTTTCAAGCACTTCACGCTCTCCAACCCGCATGGCTGGGAAGGCAAGCCGGTCGTCCACCAAACGCTGTCTCAGCAATTGCAATATGTGATCCACCGCGAAGAGATCAGCGCGCTCAAGGCGAAACTCCTTGCTGTCCGGGAAGAGCGGGTTAGGCCCGGCCTTGACGCAAAGACCCTCATCGACTGGAACGGCCAGATGATCGCAGCGCTTGCCGAGGCCGGCCGGGCGCTGGCGCGGCCTGACTGGATCGATGCGGCGGCAAAGGCCTTTGCCTATATCAGCTCTGGCAGCCGCGACGGCCGTTTGCCGCATTCGATGCTCGGCGCCAGAAAACTGTTCCCGGCTTTGTCCAGCGACTATGCCGCTATGACCAACGCCGCGATCTCGCTGTTCGAGGCCACCGGGGATTGGAGCTATGTCGACCAGGCCGGCCAGTTTGTCGGGCAGCTCGAGCATTGGCATGCCGACGCCGAGAAGACAGGTTACTACCTGACTGCTTCCGACAGCACCGACGTGCCGATCCGCATCCGCGGCGATGTCGACGAAGCCATTCCGTCCGCCACCGGCCAGATCATCGAGGCGCTGGTCAGGCTCGCCTCCGTCACCGGCAATCTCGAGCTGCAGGAGAGAGCCTGGCACGTCGCCGAGCATGCCGCCGGCCGCGCGACGCAGCAGGCCTATGGCCAGGCCGGCATCGTCAATGCCTGCGCGCTGGCGATCGAGCCGCTCAAGCTGGTGTTGGTGGATGAGTTCACAGATCCAAAGCTCGTTCCGGTTGCGAATCGAAACCCGGACCCGTGTCGCGTCGACATCGTCGTGCCGATCGGTACGGCAGCGAATCGACCCTTGCTGCCCGGTGGAATCCTGCCGCCGACCGACAAGGCAGGTGCATGGTTGTGTACGGGGCAGGTTTGTTTGCCGGCGGTGACGGATGCTGAAGAGCTCGAGCGATTGTTGCGACGGCGATAGTTTTGCTAACCGCCGGCGAGAGACGCCCCCTCTGGCCTACCGGCCATCTCCCCCTCAAGTGGGGAGATCGGCAGCTTCGCTGTTCCGCTCACCTTACGGCATTGATAATTGCCGAAAGCGACCAAGGGCGTAATCTCCCTCCTAGAGGGGGAATTGCCCGGCAGGGCAGAGGGGGGCGCGAAGGATCGCTACCCCATCCCCTTACGTGTTCATCGAATCGAAGAAATCCGCATTGGTCTTGGTCTGCTTCAGCTTGTCGATCAGGAACTCGATCGCGTCGGTGGTTCCCATCGGCGCCAGGATGCGGCGCAGCACGAAGATCTTTTGCAGGTCCTGCTTGGAAACCAGCAGGTCTTCCTTGCGGGTGCCGGACTTCAGGATGTCCATGGCCGGATAGATGCGCTTGTCGGCCACCTTACGGTCGAGCTGGATTTCGCAGTTGCCGGTGCCCTTGAACTCTTCGAAGATGACTTCGTCCATGCGGCTGCCGGTATCGATCAGCGCGGTGGCGATAATGGTCAGCGAACCGCCTTCCTCGATGTTGCGGGCGGCGCCGAAGAAGCGCTTCGGCCGCTGCAGCGCGTTGGCGTCGACACCACCGGTCAGCACCTTGCCGGATGACGGCACGACGGTGTTGTAGGCGCGGCCGAGACGGGTGATCGAATCGAGCAGGATGACGACGTCGCGGCCATGTTCGACCAGGCGCTTGGCCTTCTCGATGACCATTTCGGCGACCTGCACGTGGCGCACCGCCGGCTCGTCGAAGGTCGAGGAGATCACCTCTCCCTTCACCGAGCGCTGCATGTCGGTCACTTCTTCCGGCCGCTCGTCGATCAGCAGCACGATCAGATAGCATTCCGGGTGGTTGGCGGTGATCGAGTGGGCGATGTTCTGCATCAGAACCGTCTTGCCGGTACGCGGCTGCGCGTTGATCAAGGCGCGCTGTCCCTTGCCGATCGGCGCCACCAGGTCGATCACACGGGCCGATATGTCCTTGGTGGTGACATTCTCGATCTCCATCTTCAGCCGCTTGGTCGGATAGAGCGGCGTCAGATTGTCGAAGTGGATCTTGTGACGGATCTTCTCGGGATCGTCGAAATTGATAGTGTTGACCTTGAGCAGCGCGAAATAGCGCTCGCCCTCTTTCGGGCTGCGGATCGGCCCTTCGACAGTATCGCCGGTCTTCAGCGAAAAGCGCCGGATCTGCGACGGTGAAATATAGATGTCGTCGGGACCTGGCAGGTAATTGGCGTTGGCGGAGCGCAGGAAGCCGAAACCGTCCTGCAGCACCTCGACCACGCCATCACCGATGATCTCGATCTCCTGGGCGGCCAGCTTCTTCAGGATCGCAAACATCAGCTCCTGCTTGCGCATGACGCTGGCGTTTTCGACCTCGAGCGATTCGGCATAAGCGATCAGCTCTGGCGGTTTCTTGTTCTTGAACTCGGCGAGTTTCATTTCTTGCATAGACGGACCTTGAATAGATGGAGTCTGGGTAGGCTTTGGGAAAATATCGGCGGGATGCGACAAATGCCGGGCGCGGCCGAAAACAACGAGGGGCGGCGCATGACGGGAAGGAAGACCCGTCTTTTATCGTCGGTCGGGTGAAAGAGCAAGCTGCGTTTTGCATGGCCTATGAAGGCCTAAACGCATCAATGCCTGTCGCAGTCTCCTGGCCGTTTTTGAGCGACATGCATCAGAACGGCTTGACCACCACCAGGATGACGATTGCGATCATCAGCAATGTGGGGATCTCGTTGACCATCCGCCAGTGCCTGGCCGGTTTTTCATTACGGTCCTCGGCGAATTTGCGCACCGCGCCGGCCAGATAGCCATGAACGGCGGACAGCAAAAGCACCGCTCCGATCTTGGCGTGCAGCCAGCCGCCCTGGAAACCGAAACCCTTCCAGGCGAGCCACAGGCCGAACACCCAGGTGACGATCATCGCCGGGTTGATGATGCCGCGCAGCAGGCGCCGCTCCATCACCTTGAAGGTTTCCGACTGCACCGAGCCCTTCTCGGCATCGGTGTGGTAGACCAGCAGCCGCGGCAGATAGAGCATGCCCGCCATCCACGAGATGACGGCGAGGATATGGATCGCCTTGGCCCAGGGGTAAAAACTGTCGGGTGCCGCGAAATACAAAAGCGCGGTGAAAACGATCAGCACGGCGATACCTGATATCATGCGCATCATCGCCTGGCCGGTGCTGTTCGTGTTGTTCATCTGAGCCATCAGCGTGTCGCGCTCCGCACCTGTTTCACCATCGCCTCGACATGGGCGATCGGCGTCTCCGGCGTGATGCCGTGACCGAGGTTGAAGATCAGCGGCCCGTCTCCCAGCGCTCTCAGGATCGCCTCGACGCCATCCGACAGCGCCTTGCCGCCAGCCACGAGCCGCAAGGGATCGAGATTGCCCTGAACCGCACCCGAGCGCTGCAATTCCTTCGCCGCGATCAGGGGCACCGTCCAGTCGATCCCCAGCGCCGTCACGCCGGTCTTCTGTCGATAGGTCCGGTAGCGCGAACCGGCGCCCTTGGGAAAACCGATGATCGGGACATCGGGATAAACCGCCCGCACCCGGCCAACGATCTCGGCCATCGGCTGAACGCAGAACAAATCGAAAGTTTCATCGTCCAGCACGCCGGACCAGGAATCGAAAATCTGCACCACATCCGCGCCCGCCTCGATCTGGCGGATGAGATAGGCGGCCGAATGTTCGGCAAGCACCTTCAGCAATCGTTGAAAGGCCACCGGCTCGCGATAGGCAAAAAGCCGCGCCGGCGCCTGGTCGGGCGTGCCATGGCCGGCAATCATGTAGGTCGCCACCGTCCACGGCGCGCCGCAGAAGCCGATCAGGGTTGTCTCGTCGGGCAATTTGGCCCGCAACCGGCGAACCGTCTCGTAGACCGGTTCGAGATTCACGTGAAACACCTTGCCTTCCAGAGCCAGAATCTGCGGCGCGGTGATCGGCGTCAGCAGCGGCCCTCTGCCCTCTTCGAAACGGACGTCACGGCCAAGCGCATGCGGAACGACAAGGATATCGGAAAACAGGATCGAAGCATCGAAGCCGAAGCGCTCGATCGGTTGCAAGGTCACTTCGACGGCAAGGTCTGGATCATAGCAGAGATCGAGGAACGAGCCTGCTCGCCTGCGTGTCTCCCGATACTCCGGCAGATAACGCCCTGCCTGACGCATCATCCAGAGCGGAGGCGGAAAATGAGCCTTGCCCTTCAGGACATCCAGCATGATCCGGTTCTGGGGCATCGAGCGCTCGCTTCTCCCGGCCTCTTCTATAATCAAAGATTCTTATATCTAAGATTCTTCTGATTCTAAGAGTCTGTTGGTTCTGGTGATTGCCACCTGTCCCGCTTTGCCCCGGAAAACACCAGCCAACATATTGTCGCGTGCTTCTTTTTCCCTGATGTAGGGTTCTGGGGATAGGTCGGAATCGATCAATCGAGTCAAAGCGTTAGGCAGAGCGGTGAAAGGCAGGTCCTGTGGACGGACTGTAGGCGAAAAAAGCCGTCCCCAAACTTGTCCCCAGTCGCCCGACGAAGCTGACAGCGCATCGAATTGTGGACAAACTGCCATCTGATACAGTCGCCTCCGACCGACCCGTCTTTTCGTCCCGCTTTATCCACAGAAGCCCACAGCCCCAGGTGACCCCCTGTGAACAAACCCCAGAGCTTCTTCCATCTGCACCTGATTTCCGACGCGACCGGCGAAACGCTGCTCGCCGCCGGCCGGGCGGCTTCGGCGCAGTACAAGGATGCGCGCGCCATCGAGCATATCTATCCGCTCATCCGCACCGAAAAGCAGGTGGCGAAGGTGTTCGAGGACATCGAGGAAGAGCCGGGCATCATCCTCTATACGGTCGTGGACCAGAAGCTGGCGCGCGGCATCGACGAGCGCTGCGCGGCCATGGGCCTGCCCTGTGTGTCGGTGCTGGAGCCGGTGCTGACCGTGTTCCAGTCCTATCTCGGCACCCCCGCCGGCCGCCGCGTCGGCGCCCAGCATGTTCTCGACGCCGAATACTTCCGCCGCATCGATGCGCTCAATTTCACCATGGACCATGATGACGGCCAGCTGCCGCTCAACATGGACGATGCCGATGTCGTGCTGATCGGCATTTCTCGCACGTCGAAGACGCCGACCAGCATCTACCTCGCCAACCGCGGCATCAAGACCGCCAACATCCCGATCGTGCTCGGTGTGCCGGTGCCGGAAAGCCTGGTTGCCGCCAGCAAGCCGCTCATCGTCGGGCTGATCGCCACCGCCGAGCGCATCTCGCACGTCCGGCAAAACCGCATCCTCGGCAACAGCAGCTCGTATGAGGCATCAGACTATGTCGATCGCGCGGCGATCAGCGAAGAGCTCGCCTACGCCCGCAAGATCTGCACGCGGCATGGCTGGCCGATGATCGACGTCAGCCGCCGCTCGATCGAGGAAACGGCGGCGGCCATCGTTGCCCTGCGGGGGAAGAATAGATAGGGCAGGTAAGATAAGTGAGCACCAGCACCCCTCATCCGACCTCGCTTCGCGAGGCCACCTTCTCCCACAAGGGGAGAAGGAAGAACGTGGCACCGTCGTCTCCGCAAGATACCGCCAGTTGGCGATTTGCAGCGGCGTACGCGCGGGACTTCCCTTCTCCCCTTGTGGGAGAAGGTGGCCGAGCGAAGCTCGGTCGGATGAGGGGTGCGTGACGGAGCGCCAACATGGGTGAATCAGCATGACCGAAAAACTCATCCTCGCTTCCGGCAGTCCGTTCCGCAAGGCGATGCTGGTCAATGCCGGCGTCGATGTCGAGGCGGTGCCGGCCGATGTCGACGAGCGCGCGCTCGAGTCGCCTTTGCAGGATAGCGGCGTCTCGCCCGAGGACGTCGCCCTGGTGCTGGCCGAGGCTAAGGCGACCGAAGTCAGCGAGCGCAGGCCGGGCGCCCTGGTGCTGGGCTGCGACCAGACGCTGTCGCTCGGCGACGGGGTGTTCCACAAGCCGGCTGACATGGAGGGTGCCCGCCGTCATTTGCTGGCGCTGTCGGGCAAGACCCATCAGTTGAACAGCGCCGCCGTGCTGGTTCGCGACGGCAAGATTTTGTGGCGCCATGTCGGCATCGCTTCGATGACCATGCGCAAGCTCGACCCCGCCTTCATCGGCCGCCACCTCGCCCGCGTCGGCACCAAGGCGCTGGGAAGCGTCGGCGCCTATCAGATCGAAGGCGAAGGCATTCAATTGTTCGAGAAAATCGAGGGCGATCATTTCACCATTG
>NZ_RZPW01000329.1:0-6466 GCF_003998455.1 Mesorhizobium sp. M7A.F.Ca.CA.001.08.2.1
GCCGGCCTCGTAATGCAGGATCGAGCCGCCGCCGGCGGCGACGGTATGGATGCGCATCATCGGCGCGCGGATGCGCACGCCGGCGACCTCGGTGTCGAAGGCGCGCTCATATTCGCCGTCATAGTGAGCGACGTCGGTCGAGGTGCCGCCCATGTCGAAACCGATGACCTTGTCGAAGCCGGCGAGCCTGGCCGTCTCGACCATGCCGACGACACCGCCGGCTGGTCCTGACAGCAGTGCGTCCTTGCCCTGGAACATGTCGGCGGCGGTGAGACCGCCCGACGACATCATGAACATCAGGCGGGGGGATTGATCGCTCTCCCCCACAAGGGGGGAGCTTGGCGCCGCACCCAACTCTCCCGCCACCCTTTGCACATAGCGCGACAGGATCGGCGACAAATAGGCGTCGACCACCGCGGTGTCGCCGCGGCCGACCAGCTTGATCAGCGGCGAGACCTCATGGCTGACCGAGACCTGGCTGAAACCGAGTTTGCGGCAGACTTTCGCCACGGCCTTCTCGTGGTCGGGGTATTTCCAGGCGTGCATGAAGACGATGGCGACCGCATCGATGCCATCGGCCCTGGCCTGTTCGATCGCCGGCCGGCAGGCGGCGATATCGAGCAATTGTTCGACGCAGCCATCGGCGCGCACACGCTCGTTGATTTCGATGACGCGCTCGTAGAGCTGTTCGGGAAGGATGATCTCCTTGGCGAAGATGTCCGGGCGCGCCTGGTAGGCGATCTTCAGCGCATCGCGGAAGCCCTTGGTGATGAGCAAAAGCACGCGGTCGCCCTTGCGCTCCAGCAGCGCATTTGTGGCGACCGTGGTGCCCATCTTGAGGTCGCCGATCAGGCCGCTCGGGATCGTGTCGCCGGCCGACAAGCCAAGAAGGTCGCGAATGCCCTGGATGGCGGCATCGTTATAGGCTTCGGGATTTTCGGAGAGAAGCTTGCGCGGGTGCAGCCCGCCTTCCGGATCTCGGCCGATGATATCGGTGAATGTGCCGCCGCGGTCGATCCAGAAATCCCATTTTTCGGTCATGACAGCCCCTGGCGCTCTTCTGTTCGATCGGTGTTTCGGCACATGCTGTTAGTTCGCTACGGCCTGAGCGGCAATCGCAAATGAACCAGACGATGTTACATGCGGAAACGCAACGTTACGAAACTCATGGCCGGCTGACGCATTTGTCCTTCGACCGCTCACGGCAACGTGAGCGTGTGTTGAAGGAGAGACAAATGAAAAAGCTCATTCTCGCGTCCGTTTCCGGTTTGGCTTTGCTTGGCGTCGCCGCCTGCAGTGACAGCGGTACGGACAACACCACCACCCAGAGCACCAACCCGCCGGCCGCCGAGGAACCGATGAAGCCGGCCACCCCGGAAGCCACGCCGCCGGCCGCGACGCCTCCGGCAACGGATAATTCGACCACGAAGAGCATCACACCCGAGAAGCCCGCCGAGCCGGCTCCGGCAACACCAGCTCCTGCGCCCGCGCAGTAGTGAGCAAGCAGTACTTCTTGTGATGAATGAGGAAGGCCGGCTCGCGCCGGCCTTTCTCATGTCGTCCGAGCGCCGTGGGCCAATCCCTCTCGCGCGCCGGATCGATTTGTCGCGCAAAGCCTGCGGCACTGTCCCGGCTTGATAGGAGGAAGCGGTGGCTCTAAGAAGCAGGCCATGTCGATTTGGGATCGCCTCGGCGAGTTCGTCACCCGCGTTTCATCCTCAACCTCGTCGGGTGTCGCCGACGTTGTCGAGGCTGTGCGCACGGTTTTCTCCGGCGATGCGGATTTGCGCCGGCGTGTCGCCTTTTCGGTGGCGATGATCGCGCTGTCGGCCAAGATGGCCAAGGCCGATGGCATCGTCACCCAGGACGAGGTGCGCGCCTTCCAGGAGATATTCGAAGTGCCGCCGAAGGAGACGCGCAATGTGGCGCGGCTGTTCGATCTCGCCCAGCGCGACGTGGCCGGTTTCGAAACCTATGCCGAGCGGATGGCCCAGATGTGCGGTTCGGGGCATTCCAACTGCGTGATGCTTGAAGACATACTCGACGGTCTGTTCCACATCGCCAAGGCCGACGGGCTGGTGCACGAGCGCGAAGGCCATTTCCTGCACCGCATCGCCGAGATTTTCCGCATCGACGAAGCGCATTACGAAGCCATCATGGCCCGGCACGTCAATCTCGGCGCCGGGGATCCCTATGTCGTGCTGGGCATCGAGCGCGGCAAGCCGTTCGAAGAGGTCAGGAAACGCTATCGCAAGCTGGTTTCCGACAATCATCCGGATCGGCTGATCGCGCGCGGCCTGCCTCAGGAATTCATCAAGATCGCGACCACCAGGGTGGCGGCGATCAATGCCGCCTACGAGATGATTGAGCGGGGCCTGCGCCACGCATGAGCGGCTTTCTGCCCGACGAGCCACGTGCCGAAGTCAGGGTATCGCCGAATTTCGGCCCGCGGCGCGAGACACCCAGGCCTGACATGATCGTGCTGCACTACACCGGCATGGCGACCGGCGCCGGGGCCGAGGCCTGGCTTTGCGATCCGGCCAGCGAGGTCTCGTCGCATTATCTGGTCCACGAGAATGGCCATATCGTGCAGATGGTCAGGGAAAGCGACCGCGCCTGGCATGCCGGCAAGAGTTCGTGGTTCGGACGCGCCGACATCAATTCCTGTTCCGTCGGCATCGAGATCGTCAATCCCGGGCATTCGCTGGGCTATCCCGGTTTTCCCCGGCGGCAGATCGATGCCGTGATCGGGCTGTGCCGGGGGATCGCCGGTCGGCATTCGATCGCCGCCGAGCGGGTACTCGCGCATTCCGATGTTGCGCCGGGGCGCAAAATCGATCCCGGCGAGAAGTTTCCGTGGCGGACGCTATTCGAGGCCGGTGTCGGCCATCTCGTTACGGCCGCGCCCGTCAGGCGAGGCGCCACTCTGACAACCGGCGACACCGGCGGCGATGTCGAAGCGTTGCAGTCGATGCTGGCGCTCTACGGCTATGGCGTTGAAATATCCGGCGTTTTCGACCGGCAGACGGAGGCGGTGGTCGAAGCCTTCCAACGGCATTTCCGGCCGCGCAAGGTGGACGGCGTTGCCGACGGCTCGACGCTGCGGACGCTGCAAAGTCTGCTTGCTTCCGTGAAGCGCTAATCCCCGGGAGACCTCTCCCAAGCAATTCTTTCCAATCCTTAAGTTACAGGCTGTCACTCAAAGTGACTTGCCTGGCCTTGTTTGACACCAATTCGGGCGTCAAACGGCTGACGTGTAGATGTCGGACCCCAAGCCCCCCGGGTTGTTCCGACGTTGGTTAGGCGTTGCTGCGTGAACATCTTCGCGCGGTTCAGACAGAACAGGATCACATGCAGAAATTTACCGTTTTAACGGCAGCTCTTGCTGCCGGCGTAATGACTTTTGCCTTCAGTGCGGCGCATGCAGCGTCATTCAGCCCGCGGGCCGATCAAGGGTTTCCCGTGGTATCCGCAAAAAGCGGCAAGGCAGGCCACGACGCCAAGGCGACAAAGCAGGCATCCGCCAAAGCGGAGACGAAGCGGGCTTCCGCCAAAGCGGAAAAGGCAAGCTGGTCCAAACCGAAGAAGTCCATTGCCAAAAGGCAGACGAAGCGCGGCCGCAAGACCGTCGACATGACGAGAACGGCATCGATCGGCCTCAGGAACGCGGCGGAGTCGACGGCCGCGGTGGCGAGCAGCGGCCAGTATTCCGCAATCGTTGCCCGCTATGCGGCGATCGAAGGCGTGCCCGTGTCGCTCGCCTCGGCGGTCATCAAGATCGAGAGCAACTACCGGCCCAACATCGTCGGCAGCGCCGGCGAGATCGGCCTGATGCAGATCAAGCCGGCCACGGCTCGGATGATGGGCTATAGCGGCTCCGCCAAGGGCCTGTTCGATCCCGACACCAACATCAAATACGGCATGAAATACCTTGCCATGGCACGGAGCCTCGGTGGCGGCACGACCTGCGGCACCATTCTGAAATACAATGCCGGGCACGCCGCAACGCGGATGAACCCCGTGTCGGCAGCCTATTGCGGCAAGGTCAAGGTGCAGATGGCTGCGCTTGGATCGCCCGCATAAGTCAGCTTTTTCGTTTGCGTTTTCGGGCGTGAACCCCTTTATACGCTCTGCCAGCTGGCTGGGCGGCCGCACCCGCAAACGCCGAAAGGTCGTGGGTGAGGAAAGTCCGGGCTCCAGGGAAACACGGTGCCGGTTAATGGCCGGCGGGGGCGACCCCAGGGAAAGTGCCACAGAAAGCAAACCGCCACGATCCGGCTTGCCGGATTCGGGGCAAGGGTGAAAGGGTGGGGTAAGAGCCCACCGCGCGACTGGCAACAGGAGCGGCACGGTAAACCCCACCGGGAGCAAGACCGAATAGGGACGGTGCGAGGGGAAACCCTCGAGGGCTGTTTCCGGCTCACCGTCCGGGTAGGTTGCGTGAGGCGCATGGCAACATGCGCCCAAGATGAATGGCCGCCACGTTCTCGCCTCGCAAGGGACGAGGGCCATACAGAACCCGGCTTACAGGCCAGCTGGCAATTTCTCTCCCCCGATATCAAGAGAAATCTCTTGAGATCAGCAGGCTGCGCCCTCGGGCGCGCCTGTTGATTCAAGCCTGTCCGGCCGTTCATCCGAGCCGGGAGCCGCTGATCCCGTCCAGCGACGTCTCGATCGCTTTCCAGAGCTCTTCCACCGGCTCGCAGCCGACCGAGAGGCGGACGAAACCGGCGGAGACCGCATCGCCTCGCTTCAGGCGCCGCTCGGCGGAGGTGTGGACGCCGCCGAAGGATGTCGCGGCCTGCATCAGGTCGCAATTGTTGATGAAGTCCTCGGCTTTGTCTTCCGAGGCGAGTTCGAAAGAGATGAGAAAGCCGAAGCGCTCCATCTGGGCGCGGGCTAGGTTGTGCGACGGGTCGCCTTCCAGCCCGGGATAACGCAGGCCACTGATTGCCTTGTGGCCCTGCAGCCGCCGCGCGATGACTTCCGCCGAGGAACACATGCGATCGAAGCGCACATCCAGTGTCTCCAGGCCGCGGTGCACCAGCCAAGCTTCGAACGGACCGGGAATGCTGCCGGAAACTTCGCGCCAGCCGGTCACGGCGGCGATGATATCGGCATTGCGACTGGCGACATGGCCGAACAGCACGTCGGAATGGCCATTGGGTGCCTTGGTGTCGGCGGCAACGACGATATCGGCGCCGTGGTCGAGCGGTCGTTGGCCGAAAGGGGTCATGGTCGTGTTGTCGACCACAAGAATCGCGCCGGTTTTGTGGACAGCATCGGCAACGGCGGCGATATCGCAGATATCCAGCCCCGGATTGGCAGGGGTTTCGACAAATGCCAGCCGATAGCCATCGAAGCCGCCATCAAGGAAGGTCGAAGTCGGCCTGACATCATAGGTGATGCCGAGCGGCTTGAGGAAGCGCTCGGCCAGCGCTCGTGTCGTGTGATAGCCGTCCGATGGCAGCAGGATACGGTCGCCGGCCTTGAGCACGGCAAAAAACGCCGCCGAGATTGCCGCCATTCCGGAAGGGAACGCGACGCAGGGCGCGTCCTCCAGATGGGCCAGCATATGCTCGACCGCGTCCCAGGTCGGGTTGCTGAATCGCCCGTACTGGTTGAAGCCGGTGGCGTCGCCGGGCGCATGAAAGATGGCGGCCATGGTCAGCGGCAGGGGAATGGAATCGCCCATGGCAAGCCCGCTGCGACGCAGGTGAGGAAGCGCTGCAGCGCGTGACTTTGCTGTTTCAGACATCAAATTTCAGACCCTGTTGGTGACCGGCTGGATGTGGCGAGACGCTATGCCCGGCAGCGGCTCGCGGCAAGGCGCGTCCGGTTGGGCCAGGCGGCTCTAAACGCTTCGTTAGGCTTAATAGACCATAAAGACGAGACGTGTCGTCACGGCTGCTCTCTTTGGTCGGGGCGCGCGTGTTTGTGAAGCCTATTCCCGTTGACGCCCATAGTGCCCCATGATATCCCATCCAGACATCAAAGCCTTCGTTCCGTGTCAGGGTAAAGCGTACGCCAATCGGGCAGCCGCGGCGGCTGCGCGTTTGCTGGTTTTTGCCTGTGCGGACGACGCTGATACGGGGCAGGGAACGCGCTGCGGCGGCGCGTGCGACAAGATGCAGAGGGGTGCGGCGGCGCAAGCGGCTGTAGCGTTTAATGGACCGGTTTCTGTCAAACACGGTGAGCAGGATCGATGCGAAGGGGCGGGTGTCCGTTCCCGCGCATTTCCGTGCCGTCGTGCAGAAGCGCGGCTATTCGGAACTCTATGCGCTGCGCTGCCTGGACCTGCCGGCGATGGATGTCGGCGGGCTCGACCTGCTCGACCGCTACGAGCAGCGCATAGCGCTCGAGGATCCCTTCCTGCAGACGGCGGACGATATGTCATTCTTTTGCCATGGCGACGGAACCTTCTTGAAACTCGACCAGGACGGCCGCATCACGATGAGCGATTTCC
>NZ_RZPW01000032.1:0-17888 GCF_003998455.1 Mesorhizobium sp. M7A.F.Ca.CA.001.08.2.1
GGCCAAGGGCGGCCAGCACCGCCTCGAAAATGGTCTGGTCGCCAAGCGTGATCGCCAATGCCTGGCCAGGCAGCACCAGCGACAGCAGCGCATGCGCGTCGGCCACCGAGCGGGCATCGGCTCCAGCGGTATCGCGGTCACCGAGATCCTCGATGCCGGCCTGGAAGAACTCGTTGCCGCCTTCGCGGCGCTGGCGAAACACCTCGCCCAGATAGGAATAACGGCGCGGCGTGCCGGCCTGCGAGCTGATGTGGTCGAGACAGACCGGGATGGTGAATTCCGGCCGCAGGCACAATGTCTGGCCGGTCTCGCTTTCGGTCAGGAAGATGCGGCGGCGCAAATCCTCGCCGGCCATGTCGAGGAAGGGGTCCGCCGGCTGCAATATGGCGACCTCGACGGCGTGCGTGTTGCGCGTGGCGAAAAGGTTGGTGATGTCGGTGGAGATGGCGGGGGTGCGGGAGGTCAACTTGCTGACCTCAGTGCTGCACGACCCTCTGGTCCCAAACCAGAGGCGCCAACGCGGCCTCTACTTGCCACGCGCCCTCTCCTCAGCCTGCGCCGCCAATATCTTCCTCACCTCGACGACCAGCTCGCCCTCCGCCACCGTCATCTGCGCCGGGCGTGCGGCGCGCCATTCGGCGTTGTCTGATATTTCGGCAGACATGCGCGCGCCTTCGATCAAATCCTTGATCTGCAGCTCGCTCTTGGCGCGCTCGTCGCCGCCCTGGATGATGGCGACCGGGCAGCCGCGGCGGTCGGCATATTTGAGCTGCGCCTTCATGCCGGCGCCGCCGAGATACATTTCGGAACGGATGCCGGCGGCGCGCAGCTCCGCCACCATCTTCTGGTAGCGGCCGAGGCTGTCGGTGTCCTTGTCCATCACCAGCACGACGACCGGCGCAATCACGTCCGAGGCATCAAGCTTGCCGAGGTTCTTCAGCGCGGTCATCAGCCTGGAGACGCCGATGGAAAAACCGGTTGCCGGCACCGGCTCGCCACGGAAGCGCGAGACGAGGCCATCATAGCGCCCGCCGCCACCGACCGAACCGAAGCGCACGATCTGGCCGTCTTCGTTGGGGATTTCGGCCAGAAGCTCGGCTTCGAAGACAGGGCCGGTGTAGTATTCGAGGCCGCGCACGACCGAGCGGTCCATGGCAATACGGTCCTCGCCATATCCGGCCGCCCTGACCAGCGCTTCAATCGTGGCGAGTTCGCCGACGCCTTCCTGGTAGATCGCGTTCGAACTGACCATGGAATCCTGGCCGGCCTGTATAGTCCTCGCAGTCGCGAGAAGAACCGCCTCGGCTTGCCCGTTGTTCAACCCGGCGCCCTTGGCGAAGTCGCCTTCGCCCTCCTTGCCGCCGTCCCAGCGGCCCGGGCCAAGCAAAAGCTTCACGCCTTCCGGCCCGAGCTTGTCGAGCTTGTCGATCGCACGCAGCACCGTCAGCCGGCGGCCGGCATTCTCCTCGCCGCCAAGGCCGATCGCCTCCAGCACGCCATCCAGCACCTTGCGGTTGTTGACGCGGATGACGTAGTCGCCGCGCTTGATGCCCAGCGCTTCCATGACGTCGGCCATCATCATGGCCATTTCGGCGTCGGCGGCCACACCCGGCGTGCCGATCGTGTCGGCATCGAACTGCATGAACTGGCGGAAGCGGCCGGGGCCGGGCTTCTCGTTGCGGAACACCCAGCCTGAGCGATAGCTGCGGTAAGGTTTTGGCAGCCGCTCGTAATTCTCGGCGACATAACGCGCCGTCGGCGCGGTCAGGTCGTAGCGCAGCGACAGCCACTGGTCGTCGTCATCCTGGAAGGAGAACACGCCTTCGTTCGGCCGGTCCTGGTCGGGGAGGAATTTTCCGAGCGCATCGGTGTATTCGATCAGCGGCTGGTCTGCCGGTTCGAAGCCGTAAAGCTCATAGACCGAGCGGATCGTCGCCATCATCTTCTCGACGGCGCGGATGTCCTCGGCGCTGCGGTCGGCAAAGCCGCGCGGCAGTCGCGCTTTCGTCTTTTCCGATTTATCGGCCATGGGGTGTTTGCTCGGCGTTTTATGATGCTTGCAGGTCGGCAATGTTGCGATTTTCGCAACGCGGGTGTCCTAACCGAAGAGGTCGGATGCGGCAAGGGTCAGACCTCTGGCGCTGCCGATGAGAGAAGGCGACGCCGCACCTCCTTGAAACCAATCCGGACCGCAAATGAAACAATCCCGCCATGCGTGCGGCATCGTGCCGACACAATCGCCGCCGATAAAGCGCGGGAAATGAGGGGTCCGCGGCCATGACCAGCACAGCAAGATTCCATGCCATCGACAGCGATGCCGGATTGTCCGCACGCTTGCGCCCGGCCGACATCAACGTCCCGAAAATGGTCAGCCAGGCTGCCGGACCGTTCGAAGTACCCGCCGACACCGGCAAGGGACCATCCATGCGCGACGCGTTGATGACCGGCCTGCTGGTGATCTATCCGACCCTGGCCACGGTGGTGGCGATCGTCGCCGGCCTGGTGCTGGCCAGCGCCAACGGCACCTGAGCCTATTTCGGCCGCCTGAAAGCCTTCCGCTGCTTCTCGACCTCTTGGCGGCAGGCGCAGCCCTCGAGGTGGTCGTTGACCAGGCCCATGGCCTGCATGAAAGCGTAGACCGTGGTCGGGCCGACAAAGCTCCAGCCGCGCTTCTTCAGCTCCTTCGAAATCCGCACCGAGACGGCCGTTGTCGGGTTCGCGCGCAGATGGGCGAGGTCGACGATTTGCGGCCGCTCGTCCTTGCCGGGTTCGAACTTCCAGAACCAGGCGGCCAGTGAGCCGAATTCGTCCACCATTTCGCGGGCGCGCCTGGCGTTGTTGATGGTCGAGACGATCTTGCCGCGATGGCGGATGATGCCGGCATTGCCGAGCAGGCGCTCGACATCCTTGTCGGTGAAGCTTGCTACCTTGTCGAATTCGAAATTGGCGAAGGCTTCGCGAAAATTCTCCCGCTTGCGCAGTATGGTCAGCCACGACAGGCCCGACTGAAAGCCTTCCAGGCAGATCTTTTCGAACAGCCTGCGGTCGTCGGCCACAGGCCGGCCCCATTCATGATCGTGATAGTGCAGATAGTCGGGCAGATTGCCGTGCCAGAAGCAGCGCGCGACACCGTCGGGGCCGGCGAGCAGGCCGGTGTGTTCCTTGTCCATAGGCCAAAATCCGTTCGTTAACGCGCTTTTGCGCGGCATTTACTGCGGCTTTACCAGATTCCTGAACCCGGCGGTAACCACACCAAAAGGTTTACTGACAAAGCCGCATTTTACGCATTCCGATTCATGTTTCGGTTGCTGCTTGCGCGCCAATGATCGCCGAACCGGGAGGACGTTTCCACCCGTTTGTATCAGACGATCAAGGTGCGTTACGATGAAGACAGTGTTGTTTCCCGTGCTCGGCGCCGTGGCTGTGTTTGCCGCCGGCGTCACACCCTCAATCGCCGGCGACCGCTATGCCGACAGGCCGCCGGTGATGGTGAGCCCCGACCTTTCCGCACCCTGGGTGCTGCAGCTTGGCCATGCGCCCGGCATCGTGCGCCAGAACCGGCAGGTGGTGCAGCAGCAGCAACAGAGGCGTCTCCTGCGCCCGGCGCAGCCCGACCGGGTGCAGACGGCGGCGGTGCAGCCGCCGGCCAAGCGCATGGTCGCGCGTCCTCAGATCAACCCGATCTACCTGCCGCAGGAAGTCGACTATGACGGAGGCCAGAAGCCGGGCACGATCGTCATCGACACCACGCAGAATTTCCTCTTCCTGGTCGAGAAGAACGGCAAGGCAAGGCGCTATGGCGTCGGCACCGGCAAGCCGGGCTTCGAATGGTCGGGTACGCACAAGATCACCAACAAGCGCGAGTGGCCGGACTGGCGCCCGCCGGCGCAGATGATCAAGCGCGAAGCCGCCAAGGGCCGCTATTTGCCGACCTATCTTGCCGGCGGCATGGAGAACCCGCTTGGTGCCCGCGCGCTCTACCTCGGCACCACCGAATACCGCATCCATGGCACCAACCAGCCGTGGACGATCGGCGGCGCGGTGTCATCGGGCTGCATCCGCATGCGCAACGAGGACGTCGTCGATCTCTATGAGCGGGTCAATGTCGGAACCACGGTCGAGGTGATATAATAGTCCTTGCGAATCACCTGGCCGGCAAAGCAGTCCGCTTTTCGAGGCCAGTTTAGGGATACGGGGGACGGGCCGTATGGGGATGCGGCCGGTCAGGAAGGGCAGCACGGGAAACCGCGCTGCCCTTTCCGTTTTGAGCAGAAATCGAGGGCAAAAGGCCACCCACGCGTCGCGCAACGGGCATAGCGGTTCGCTTTCATGCTGCCCTTTGCCGCATTCTTTTGCTATCTCGGTGGCAAGTTCCACAAAAGAGTTCACCCATGCCTCTGTCCGAAGACAGCCGTTATCTCAAGGGCGGCCCGGTAGCCCAGCGCATCATCGCCGCCGTTCGCGAGGACGCAGCGATCGCCAAAGCCGAGGGTTTTCCGCCCAAGCTGATCTCGATCACCGTCGGCGACACCGATGCGGTGGACGTCTATGTGCGCAACCAGCGCGCCAAGGCTGAGCTCGCCGGCATCGATTTCGAGGAACGGCGCTTTCCCGCCACCATCACAGCAGGCGAGTTGGAAGCTGCGATCCACGGCCTGAATGCCGATCCGCGCGTTACCGGCATCATCATCCAGCGGCCCGTGCCAGCGCATATCCCCATCAAGACGCTGCAAGCGGCGGTGCATCCGCTGAAGGATGTCGAAGGCATGCATCCGGCCTCAATCGGCAACATCGTCTACAACCAGCTCGATCTCGCGCCTTGCACGGCGGCCGCCTCGGTCGAGCTGCTGAAGGAAACCGGCCTCGACCTCAAGGGACTGGAAGTCGTCATCGTCGGCCATTCGGAAATCGTCGGCAAGCCGATCGCCTTCCTGTTGATGAGCGAGGGCGCGACGGTGACGGTCTGCCACCACATGACGCGATCGGTCGCCGCCCATGCAAGGCGCGCCGATGCGCTGTTCGTCGCCGTCGGCAAGCCGCGGCTGATCAAGGCCGACATGGTCAAGCCGGGCGCTGCCGTCATCGACATCGGCATCAATTCCGAAATCGCCCCCGACGGCTCCAGCCGCATCGTCGGCGACGTCGACACTGAAAGCGTGCGCGAGGTCGCCTCCTGGATCACCCCGGTGCCGGGCGGCGTCGGCCCGATCACGGTCGCCATCCTGCTGCGCAACACCATGGTCGCGCTCAGCCGCCAGCGCGCGCTCTACGAGGCGACTTACGGCACGGCGGACAGGCTCGCGGCGGAGTAAGCGCCCGCCAAGGTCGTCCTATTCCGCCGCGATCAGGGTCTCTTCCAGAACACCTTCCGGCTTCGGCCCACCATAGGCCCAGTCGAGTAGCTTGATCGTGTGCACCACCGGCATCTTCGCGGCGGAAGCGATTTGCATGATGCAGCCTATGTTGCCGGTGGCGACGATCGAGGCCCCCGTCGCCTCGATGTTTTTCACCTTGCGGTCGCGCAGTTTGGCCGAGATCTCGGGCTGCAGGATGTTGTAGGTGCCGGCAGAGCCGCAGCAGAGATGCCCTTCGCGCGGCTCGCGCACGATGAAGCCGGCCTTGGCCAGCAGTTCTTTCGGCTGGCGGGTGATCTTCTGGCCGTGCTGCATCGAGCAGGCCGAGTGATAGGCAACGACAGTGCCCGGCTTGCGAACCGGTTCGGGCAGGTCGAGGGTCGAGAGATATTCGGTAACGTCCTTGGCCAGTGCCGAGACGCGCGCGGCCTTGTCGGCATAGGCCGGGTCGAGCCGCAGCATGAAACCGTAGTCCTTGATCGTCGTGCCGCAGCCCGAGGCGGTGATGACGATGGCATCGAGCCCGCCCTGGTCGAGGGCGCGTGTCCAGGCGTCGACATTCTGCCTCGCCGAGGCAAGCGCGGCCTGTTCCCGCCCCATATGATGGACCAGCGCACCGCAACAGCCTTCGCCCGGCGGCACCAAGACCTCGACGCCGAGCCGTGTCAGCAGCGAAATCGTCGCCTCGTTGATGGCGGGATCGAGCACCGATTGCGCGCAGCCGGTGAGGATGGTGACGCGGCCTCTTTTGGTCCCCTGCCCGGCATGGATGCCTGGCGAGGCCATCGGCGAAGCTGCCGGGATCGAGGCCGGTGCGAGCTTGAGCATCGCACTGAGCGGCTTCAGCGCCGGAACCTTGTCGAACAGGCCGATGAACGGTTTGCCCAGCTTCGCCAGCTTGAGCGCGGCGCGAAACCGCTGGGGATAGGGCAGCACGAAGGCCAGCATGGCGCGGGTCAGGCGGTCGAGCAGTGGCCGCTTATAGGTCTCCTGGATATGGGCGCGGGCGTGGTCGACCAGATGCATGTAGTTGACGCCCGACGGGCAGGTGGTCATGCAGGCAAGGCACGACAGGCAGCGATCGATATGGGTGACGATCTGCTTGTCGGCCGGACGGCCGTTTTCCAGCATGTCCTTGATCAGGTAGATGCGCCCGCGCGGTGAATCGAGCTCGTTGCCGAGTGTCACATAGGTCGGGCACGTCGCGGTGCAGAAGCCGCAATGCACGCATTTGCGCAGGATCTTTTCCGATTCCGCGACATGCGGATCGGCAAGCTGGGCAAGCGAAAAATTGGTCTGCATCGCTGATGTCCTAGGCCATGCGGCCGGGATTGAAGATATTCTTGGGGTCGAATTCCTGTTTCAGGCGGACCGATAGTGCAGCAAGAGCGGGCGGCTGCGGCTCGAACACCGGTAGAGCGGCGCGATGCGAGGGTGCGGCGCGCACCAGCGTCGCATGGCCGCCGCCATGTTTCCTCAACAGCCCGCGCAGCAGAGCGGCTTCCGGATCGCCCTGTTCCATGCGCAGCCAAACCAGTCCGCCCTGCCAGTCATAAAAGGCGCTGACGGCGGCCTGCATGCGCAGCGTCAGGACCATCTGGTGGCTCTGAGAAGGCGTCATCGAGATGCGCCAGACCGGCTTCTCGCTGCCGTCGGCGAAAGGCCTGCAATCGCGAACGTCGCGCCAGATCAGCCGCGAAACCTCGCCGCCAATCTCCTCCAGCGGGCCGGCATTGCCGAGCAGCGTTTTCAGCGCGGCGATGCGGTAGGCGACCGACGGGCCGAAACCCTCGACGCGCAGCAGCGTGGCGGCCTCGCTGCCGAGACTGCCGCTGGCGACGCGCGCGGCGATCCGCTCCGGCAGGTGGGCGGCACTCGATACTTCAGCACTCGAGCCAAGCGCCAGGGCCATGGCGGCGGCCGCGGCATCGTCGAGCAGGCTACGGATGGCGAGCGTGACTTCGGTCTCGGCTGCCGGCAGCACCTTGAAGGTGACGTCGGTGAAGACGGCCAGCGTGCCCCAGCTGTTGGCCATCAGCTTCGACATGTCATAGCCGGTGACGTTCTTGACCACGCGACCGCCCGACTTGAAGGCCTCGCCACGACCGGACACCACATTGATGCCCAGGACATGGTCGCGCGCGGCCCCCGCCTTGAGCCGGCGCGGACCGGAGAGGTTAGCGCCGAGCACACCGCCGATCGTACCTTTGCCCGGTTCGCCACCAAGCAGCGGGCCGTAATCCATCGGCTCGAAAGCGAGCTGCTGGCCGTTTTCCGCCAGCAGTTTTTCGATCTCGGCCAACGGTGTGCCTGCCTTGGCCGACAGCACCAGTTCAGCCGGTTCATAGAGCGTGACGTCAGATAATTTCGACAGGTCGAGCGTGTGTTCGGTTTGCAGCGGCCGGCCGATGCCACGCTTGGAGCCATGGCCGAGGAGTTCGAGCGGCGCCTCTTCCGCCACGGCCCAGGCTATGGTGGAGAGGACTTCGGATGGGGTGGTCGGGGTGAAGGTGGTCATGAAGAGACCGCGCCAGATGCGAGTTCGGATATGCCGAGTTCCTTGGCGCCCCCCTCTGTCCTGCCGGACATCTCCCCCTCAAGGGGGGAGATCGGATGTCGCATATGGCTTCGCCAATCTTCAATGATGACGGAAGGGCGAGGCGCGCAAGCTGCCAATCTCCCCCGGGGAGATGTCCGGCAGGACAGAGGGGGGTGTACACGCGCCGTAATCACCCTCAAAACCTCGGAATGTCCGGAAACGCCACCTGCCCGCGGTGCACATGCATCCGCCCGAGCTCGGCGCATCGCCGCAGCTGCGGAAATACTTTTCCCGGGTTGAGCAGATGGTTGGGATCGAAGGCGCATTTGACCCGCATCTGCTGGTCGAGATCGATCTGGGTGAACATTTCCGGCATTAGGTCGCGTTTCTCCACGCCCACACCGTGTTCGCCGGTCAAGACGCCGCCGACCTTGACGCAGAGCCGCAATATATCGGCGCCGAAACTTTCGGCCTTGTCGAGTTCGCCCGGTACGTTGGCGTCGTAGAGGATCAGCGGATGCAGATTGCCGTCACCGGCATGAAAGACATTGGCGACGCCGAGACCGTATTTTTCCGACAGCTCGCGCATGCCGGCGAGCACGCGCGGCAACTCCTTGCGCGGGATGGTGCCGTCCATGCAGTAGTAGTCGGGCGAGATGCGGCCGACGGCCGGAAACGCCGCCTTGCGGCCGGCCCAGAAGCTCAGCCGTTCCTGTTCGGACTGCGAAATGCGGCAGGTGGTCGAGCCGTTCTTGTAGGCGATCGCCTCGACAAGGCCGATCAGATGATCGACCTCGACGCCGGGCCCGTCGAGCTCGACGATCAGCAGCGCCTCGACATCGAGGGGATAGCCGGCATGAACGAAATCTTCCGCCGCATGGATCGCCGGCCGGTCCATCATCTCCATGCCGCCCGGGATGATGCCGGCGCCGATGATGTCGGCAACGCACTGGCCGCCCTGCTCGCTGGTCGGGAAGCCGATCAGCAGTGCACGTGCCGTCTCCGGCTTCTTCAGGATGCGCACGGTGACCTCGGTGACGACGCCGAGCAGCCCTTCGGACCCGGTCATGACGCCGAGCAGGTCGTAGCCTTCCGCATCGAGGTGACTGCCGCCCAGCCGCACCACCTCGCCATTCATCAGCACCATCTCGATGCCGAGCACATTGTTGGCTGTGAGGCCGTATTTCAGGCAGTGCACGCCGCCGGAATTCTCCGCGACATTGCCGCCGATCGAGCAGGCGATCTGGGAGGATGGATCGGGGGCGTAGTAAAAGCCCTCCTGCTCGACGGCGGTGGTGATGCCGAGATTGGTGACGCCCGGCTGGGCAACGACGACGCGATTGGGAAAATCGATCCCGAGGATACGGTTGAAACGGCTCATGACCAGCAGCACCGCGTCCTCGAGCGGCAGCGCCCCGCCCGACAGCGAGGTGCCGGAGCCGCGCGGCACGACGCGGATGTTGCGGTCGTTGCAGTATTTCAGCACGCGCGAAACCTGCGCCACCGTTTGCGGCAGCACGACGACCAGCGGCAGCTGCCGATAGGCGGTCAGGCCGTCGCTCTCGAAGGCGCGCATGGAATTGGCGGCGTCGACAACGCCCTCACCCGGCACGATGATGCGCATGTCGGCGACGATCTCGTCGCGCCGGCGCATCGTGGCATCGTCTGGTTTCGGCATGGCCAGGCCGGACATCAGCAGCCTCATTTCGCTTGACTGGTCAAAATCTTTTACCAGTGAAGCGCGTTGGGTGCAAATCCTGTAATGGCGGCGAATCCAACTTCAAGGCAGAGACAGGCTTACGCAGCGGCAATCTGCCGCTGCTATTCGCCGGGCGGCTTGCCGGGTTCGGAGTGCATCCGGCGCACGCGGCGCACGCTCCACCAGACCAGCAGGATGGCGACAGGCACCGAAGCAGCGGTAATGATCTCCGGGGCGAAGGCATGGCCGAAGATCGAGGCGCCCTTGGCGACATAGCCGACAAGGCCGACCACATAATAGGAGACGGCGGCGACCGAGAGCCCCTCGACGGTCTGCTGCAGGCGCAATTGCAGGCGGGCCCGGTTGTTCATCGAGGCAAGCAGGTCGCGGTTCTGCTTCTCGACCTCGACATCGACCCAGGTGCGCAGCAGCGTCGTGGCGCGGGTCAGTTTTCGCGATAGATTTTCCTGCCGCTCCTCGACCGAGCGGCAGGTGCGCATTGCGGGCGCCACACGGCGCTGCAGGAACCCGCGCCATGTGTCATAGCCGGGCACAGCCTCTTCCTCGAGTGCGTCCAGCCGTTCGCCGACGATGCCGTCATAGGCGCGGCTGGCGCCGAAACGGTAAAGGCTCGACGCCGCGTCCGCCTCCAGCTCCGCCGCAAGTTCGGTCAGATCGGCCAGCAAGGTCTGGCTGTCCCGTGTCCCGGCGACCTTCATCTCCAGCGTGGTCTGCGCCAGCCGGTCTTCGATGCGGCGGGCGCGGCCGGACAAGGTCAACGCCAGCGGCAGGCCGAGCATGGCCAGCGTCCGATAGGTCTCGATGTCGATAAGCCGCTGCGACAACGCGCCGGTGCGCGCCGGGGTCAAGCCGCGATCGAGCAGCAGCATGCGCGTCAGGCCATCGCCATCCTGGCGAAAATCGGTGACGATGGCGGCGTTTCCGCGCTCGACCAGCGAGTAGCACAGGCTGGTCGGATCGAAACCGGCTATCAGTTGCTCGCTTGCTTGCGTCCATTTGCGGATTTCGAGCCTGATGCCGGAGATGCAGGTTCCCGGCGGGGAAAACCCGTTGCCGAAGGGTGAGTCCTCCTGCGTCCTGCCGCTTTCGGAAAGCGGCCCTTCCCACAAATAGGTCGAGAATTCGGTGTGCCGCTCCCAGCGCAGCGAGCCCTTGCCCCATTTCATGGCATGGTGGCGGGCCTGGCGGTCGGGCGCGGCGATGCCGAGGCGCCGCGACAGTTCGGAAAGCACCGCGTGGTCGACGCCGGAGCCGCCCTCCGTCATGAAGGCGAGTTGCATCAAGACGCGTGGCTTTTCGATCAGCGGATGCGGCCGGGCATGAACCTCGCCGAGTGCGCCGGGCCGGCCCTCATGCGCGGGAAAGCCCATGACGCTGCCCTTGGCGCGCGGCTGGAATTCGAGATCGGACGGGTCGTCTGACACGGCTTGTTCCCCGGGGGTTTCCTTGAACCCGCTTGCACTCGCGTCCCTCTAGTGCCAATGGCCTGACGACGCAAACGGCAAAGTTAGCCGAAGATCACGGGATCGGGCGGGAAATCGGCCAGCTTTTTGTCAATTGGATAAATAATTTGACCAGTTGGCGAGGCAGGCTCTATTCTGCGGCACCGGTTCACCTTCCAGGCATTCTGTTGAGCGACATTTTTTCCAGGATCGAGCATTCGCGCACCGCCGACGAGGTGGTGCAGCAGATCGAGAGCCTCATCCTCGAAGGCGTGCTGCGCACCGGCGACCGGCTGCCGGGCGAGCGCGAGCTTGCACGCCAGTTCGACGTATCCCGGCCGATCCTGCGTGACGCCCTGAAGGCACTGGAAGGACGCGGCCTTTTGACGACAAGGCCCGGCGGCGGCACGCATGTCGCCGATGTCATCGGCCAGCTCTTCACCAAACCGGTGACGGACCTGATCTCGATGCACCGCAAGGCAGTGACCGACTATCTGGAATACCGCCGCGAGATCGAAGGGGTTGCGGCTGAATATGCGGCACGGCGCGCCACCCCAGACGACATGGCGCTGCTCGATAAGATCATGGCACGCATGGACGATGCGCACCGGACCGGCGACTTCGACGACGAGGCCGAGATCGACGTCGAGTTCCACCACGCGATCTGCGAATGCGCGCACAACATCATCCTTTTGCACACGCTGCGCTCCTGTTATCGGCTGCTGTCGGAGGGCGTGTTCCAGAACCGGCTGCTGGTGTTCACCGTACCCGGCGCGCGCGACGCCCTGCTCGCGCAGCACCGGGCGATCCATGCGGCGGTGAAGGCCGGCGACCCGGCCACCGCCCGCCAGGCGGCGATGGACCACATCACCTATGTCGAACGGTCGATGGCGGAGGCCGAGCGCAGCGGCGACTGGCAGCGCGTCTCGCGGCTGAGGTTGAAACAGCGCGTTGACGCCACCGATACAGAACCAGCACGCAAACGCTCCTAGCTATCGAAACGGGAAGCCCATGAGCCAGATCCTGACCATCGCCGACCTCAAGGACCTCGCACGCCGGCGTGTGCCGAAGATGTTCTTCGACTATGCCGATTCCGGTTCGTGGACCGAAAGCACGTATCGGGCCAACGAGGAGGATTTCCAGAAGATCAAGTTCCGCCAGCGCGTCCTCGTCGACATGGACAACCGTTCGCTGGCATCGACGATGATCGGCGAAAAAGTGTCTATGCCGGTGGCATTGGCGCCAACCGGCATGACCGGCATGCAGCACGCCAATGGCGAGATGCTGGCGGCGCAGGCGGCGGAGGAATTCGGCGTGCCGTTTACCTTGTCGACGATGAGCATCTGCTCGATCGAGGATGTCGCCTCGGTTACCACGAAGCCGTTCTGGTTTCAGCTCTATGTGCTGCGTGACAAGGATTTCGTGCTCAACCTGATCGACAGGGCAAAGGCGGCGAAATGCTCGGCGCTCGTGCTGACGCTCGACCTGCAGATTCTCGGTCAGCGTCACAAGGACATCCGCAACGGGCTTTCGGCGCCACCCAAGCTGACGCTGACCAACATCGTCGACATGGCCATCCGCCCGCGCTGGTGCGCCGCCATGGCCGGCACCAAGCGGCGGACCTTCCGCAACATTGTCGGCCACGCCAAGGGCGTCGGCAACATGGCCTCGCTGGCATCGTGGACGACGGAGCAGTTCGACCTGCATCTGTCGTGGAAGGACGTCGCCTGGATCAAGGAGCGCTGGGGCGGCAAGCTGATCCTCAAGGGCATTCTCGACAAGGAGGACGCGCTGATGGCGGCCAAGACCGGCGCCGACGCGATCATCGTTTCCAACCATGGCGGGCGCCAGCTCGATGGTGCGTCGTCGTCGATCGGCGTGCTGGAAGAGATTGCCGACGCGGTCGGCGACACGATCGAAGTGCATATGGATGGCGGCATCCGCTCCGGCCAGGATGTCCTGAAGGCGCTTTGCCTCGGTGCCAAGGGAACCTATATAGGCCGGCCGTTTCTTTACGGCCTGGGGGCGCTTGGCAAGGAAGGGGTTACCAAGGCGTTGGAAATCATCCGCAAGGAGATGGACATCACGCTGGCGCTGTGCGGAAAGCGTCTTGTCACCGACATGGGCAAGGACCAGCTCCGGCGCCAGGTCCCGTGACCGCCTGACCACGGAGACACCGAAAAGTTGGCAGAATCCGGCATCCATTTTCTCGACGCGCATGGGCCGGACGGCATCCGTCTCTATGCGATCGGCGACATCCACGGCCGGCTCGACCTGCTGGCCGCCATGCATCTGCGCATCAGGGCCGAGATCGAGCAGGAGGCGCCTGCCGACTGGCGCGTCATCCATCTTGGCGACTATGTCGACCGCGGGCCGGACTCGAAGGACGTCATCGATTTCCTGATCGAAGCGCAAGAGCGAGACCCTCGTCACCTGATGCTGGCCGGCAACCACGACATCGGCTTTCTCGATTTTCTCAAGACCCCTGACCCGGAAGGGCTTTTCATCCGGTTCGGCGGCATCCAGACGGCACAGTCTTACGGCGTAACGATCAGTGAAGGCACAAGCGTGTGGTTCGGCAAGGCCGAATCGGCCGTGCGCAGAGGACATCAGGCACTGGTCGAGGCCGTGCCGCAAAGCCACATCGACTTCCTGCGATCGCTGCCGTTTTCCGTGACTTTCGGGGACTTCTTCTTCTGCCATGCCGGCATCAGGCCGGGCATTCCTCTGGAGAAGCAAAACCCGCAGGATCTGATCTGGATCCGCGACGTCTTCCACAACCACCCCGACCTCTATCCGAAGATCGTGGTGCACGGCCACACGCCGGTGCCGGAGGCGGAAGTGATGGCAAATCGCGTCAATGTCGACACGCTTGCCTGGCAATCAGGCATGCTGAGCGCGCTCGTCGTCGACGACGCGGACAAACGCATCCTGACAATGACGATCAAGGAAGCTTGAGCGCCGCGCGTCGGAGGACGCGAAAGACGCTTCCCGCTTTAGCGCAGCGAGGCGGTGACGCCGTAACCGTCGACGGCGTTGTGGTTGTTGGCTGCGTCGGCGGCATAGATGCCGAGACCGCACAGCACGATGGCGGACAACATGGCAAAGGACAGAAGCGCTGCTTTCACGGAGGTCATCTCTTGTTGAGCTTTCTGCATCTGTGCACCAGGCGGTTACCAATGCGTTGAAACGGAGAATTCGCTTCAAAGTTTCGACGATTTTGCGCTTCTAGGCATGTTCTGTATCAACGGTGTGTCGCGCGGGTCACACAAAAGGTTCATAGCCGTTGCACAGAAGATGCAGAGCGCGCGCCTTCTAGGATGGCGGGCGGACACAAGCCAAGAATGAAACCGTTTTCCCCAGGCGGTTTCACCGCCGCGTGCCAATTATGTCACGCTGGAGGGTACGGAGAGACCAACGCTCAGATGGTCGCTACCCAGGCCCGGGCAATGGCGAGGCCAGCGGCATCCGCATCGGGCCCGTTGCGGGCCATTTCGCCATCGAGCTTGCCGGCCCAGTCGGGATGGCGCGCAGCGATGGTCGGGGCAAAGGACGCGCTCCAGTCCTTGACCATCGGCCGGTCGGCCTCGAAGTGAAACTGGAAACCGTACACGGCGCGGCCGACGCGAAACGCCTGGTTCTCGGCGACATCGTTGCCGGCAAGCCGCACGGCGTTTTCGGGCAACACGAAGGTGTCGTCGTGCCATTGGAAGATCGGGAACTTTGCCGGCAGAGCGCCCAGCACCGGATCGGCCTTGGCGTCAGGCGTCAGCGACACGCCGTGCCAACCGAACTCATTGGCGCCGCCGATACGGTTCTCGCCACCAAAGGCACGAGCGACGAGCTGGCTGCCCAGGCAGATGCCGAGCACGGCCCGATCCTTGTCGGCAAAGTCGCGGGTCAGTTCGAGCAGTGCCGGGAAATAGGGGTACTCATCGTCGGCCAGTGCATTCTGGCCCCCGCCGAGCACCACCATGGCATCATGCCCGGCCGCGTCATCCGGCAGGGGATCGCCTTTGTAAGGGAGACGCAGGTCGAGATCGGCGCCCGCTTCCGCAAGTGCTGCGCCGACCTGGCCGAGGCCGGTATTGTCGTAATTCTGGACCACCAGCACCCGCATCGCAAAACCCTGCTGACATGAAAAAGCTGCGACGAGCGATATCATGCCGCTCGCATTGCAGCCAAGATGCGTGTCCGGAGAGAAAACTATGCCACTGCAGAACCGGGTCGATCCGTTCGGTATCATCCACGCGGTGCCCGATCGCGGCATGTTCACCGGCAATCGCGGCATCATCCACGACCCCGAGACGAAGACGCTCAAGAAAAAGCGCTGGGCGCTTCAAGCCTGGATCGTCTGCGTCTGCCAATTCCGAAATGTGCGGCGCGAACCGATGGGCCGCAACCGGAAGGGCGGTAAAGCGGGCTGGACCGAGCTGTTCTTCCTCGACGAGGTGACCGCACTGGCGGCCGGGCATCGCCCCTGCTTCTTTTGCCAGCGCGAACGGGCCAGGGATTTCGTCGGCCGCTTCGGCGAAGCCTTCGGCATCGCCGAACCGCGCGCGCCGATGGTCGACAAGCGGCTGCACAAGGAGCGGCTGGCGTCAGGCGGCAAGCCGCCGGTGATTGCGGTTGAAGACCTTGCCGGCCTGCCGGACGGCGTCGTGGTTGCGGATGGCGGCACTGTTTATGCCCTGCGTAGCGGCAAGGCACTGCGCTGGTCCTTTGCGGGATATGAGCACCCCAACGATTTCGACATGCTCAAAAGCAAGACACTCTCGCTACTGACGCCGGCCACGACGCTCTGCGTGCTGCGGCACGGCTTTCGGCCGGTGTGGCATCCGACCGCCGAGGCTTGACGCCGGCGGCCGGCTCGCTCATTCCTCGGCGATGCGCGCCAATTACAAAATGCAACGTCTGTTCGTGACCGACGATCTCGCGCCGGACATCGAATTCGAGGCCGGCCAACAGCAGAGCCACTATCTCCTGCATGTGCTGCGGCTTGGCGAAGGCGCCGAAATCCTGGTGTTCAATGGCCGCGACGGCGAGTGGTCGGCGGCCATATCGGCGAAGACGAAAAGGGCGGTGCGGCTGAAGGTGTCGGCGCTGCAGCGGCCGCAGCCGCCTCTGCCCGATCTCGTCTACTGCTTTGCGCCGCTGAAGCAGGGCCGGCTCGATTATCTCGTGCAGAAGGCGGTCGAGATGGGCGCCGGCATCCTGCAGCCGGTCATTACCCAGCACACGCAAGTGGCCAAGCCGTCGATCGATCGCCTGCGCGCCAATGTCGTCGAAGCCGCCGAGCAATGCGGCATCCTGGCGGTGCCTCAGGTGCGCGAAGCCGAAAAATTCGACCGCCTGTTGACCGGCTGGGACACAGAGCGACGGCTGATCTTCTGCGACGAGGATGCTTCGACCAACAATCCGCTGGCCGCGCTGCAGGCGGTCAAGGACAAGAAACTTGGGCTGCTGGTCGGGCCGGAGGGTGGCTTTTCCGACGATGAGCGTAAGATGCTGCGCGCCCTGCCCTTCGTCACCGCCATTCCGCTCGGCCCGCGTATCCTGCGCGCCGATACGGCGGCGGTGGCCGCGCTCGCGGTGATGCAGGCAACGGTCGGAGACTGGTGAGACGTCATCCCTTGCAAGGGACGGAGAGCGGAGTAACGTTCAATTCCTGTTGACCTCTGGCTCAGGATTTTTCGCTTGATCGTATGCTGACATTTCGTCCATTTAGCGCCGGCGATCGTCCGATCGTCCTACAGCGCCCGCCTCCTTTCGGACGTGCAAAGGACACTGTAGCATTCCATTGGGGCACATGATCCCGGCGAAAGTCGAAAGCCGATTTTCGGGGCCATGTGCAGAGGGTTCATAAATGGCGCGCGATACGACCGATTTCCGCCCGATCGAAGGTGTCGACGAACTCGTCGAGCACCTGGCCGAAGGCAACAAGCCGCGCGACAAATGGCGCATCGGCACCGAGCACGAGAAATTCCCCTTCTATGTCGACGGCAATGCACCGGTCCCCTATGGCGGCGAGCGCGGCATCCGCGCCATCCTCGAAGGCATGCAGGAAAAGCTCGGCTGGGATCCGATCGTCGATGACGGCCGCATCATCGGCCTGGTCGAACCGACCGGCCAGGGTGCGATTTCGCTGGAACCCGGCGGCCAGTTCGAGCTTTCCGGCGCACCGCTGGAGACGATCCACCAGACCTGCCGCGAGGGCAATGCCCATCTGGCGCAGGTGCGCGAGATCGCCGAACCGATGGGCATCCGCTTCCTCGGCCTCGGCGGCAGCCCGAAATGGTCGCTTGCCGAGACGCCGAAAATGCCGAAATCGCGCTACGAGATCATGACGCGCTACATGCCCAAGGTCGGCACCAAGGGCCTCGACATGATGTACCGCACCTGCACGATCCAGGTGAATCTCGACTTCGAGAGCGAGGCCGACATGCGCCGCAAGATGCAGGTGTCGTTGAAGCTGCAGCCGCTGTCGACGGCCTTGTTCGCCAATTCGCCTTTCACCGAAAGCCACCCGAACGGCTTGCAGAGCTGGCGCGGCGACATATGGCGTGACACCGACAACCAGCGCTCGGGCCTGCTCGAATTCTGCTTCTCGCCCGATTTCGGTTTCGCCGACTATGTCGAATGGGCGCTCGACGTACCGATGTATTTCGTCATCCGCGACGAGCGCTATCACGACATGACCCACATCACCTTCCGCCAGTTCATGGCCGGGGCCGCGCGCAATGAAGTGCCGGACGGGCTGCCGACAATGGGCGACTGGGCGAACCATCTGTCAACGCTGTTCCCGGATGTGCGGCTGAAGCGCTTCCTCGAGA
>NZ_RZPW01000330.1:0-6462 GCF_003998455.1 Mesorhizobium sp. M7A.F.Ca.CA.001.08.2.1
AATATACGCTCGACGATGCCGTCGCTGCCGTAATGCGTGGTGACGTTGCTCATTGCTGTCCTCCTCGAACAGCCAGCTTCCCATCAATAGGTTGTCTCCGCAACGCGCGCTGATTCAGGAGTGTGATTCATGACCCGCTACGCCACCGTCATCACCGATGCTGACGGCCGGGAAATCGTCAGCGCCATCGGCGAATTCGCAGGCACTGCGCCGCACCCACACCTGGGGCGTGGCGAGCAGGTCGCATCCGGCGTAGAAATCGGCATGGTGCAGGATGGGGCCGGGCCGATAGCAAGTTGCGCGGCTACAATCTCGTCGAGCTCAAAATCGGTAACCTGGTTTTAGGGCTGGAACCCCAGACTAGCTTATAGCGCAAGGTCGGCACTCTGTCAGGCGGCGCCGGACTCCTGGCCGCGCTCAGAGCGGGCAAAGTCGCGGGCTGCGGCAGTGCCTGCGGGAAAGCCGCTGCGATCGCTGTAGTCGCGCGGCTTGGTCCCCCTGCGAGAGTGGCGCGCGGTGACGCCTTTCGCACCGATGATGTCGAGCAAAGCGATTCCGGCGACCACGGCAAGCGCAATGCCCACGTTGTCGCGCTTTGGATTGTCATGCCGATAAGCTGACAGCAACGTCGCGATGTCCAGGCCGTCGCCAGCCACCCGGCTCCAAAGCCCAGCCTGCTTGTCCACGGAAAGCGAGAGTATGCCGCTGCTTATCTCCCGCGCCCCATAGGCTCGGATGAGATCTTGCTTGCCGCTCATGCCGAGCGCACCGGCAATCCGCTCGGCACCAACCAGTTCGACGACGCCCAGCGCGATGCTGAACCAGCCGAGCTTGCGGGCAAGGCCATCGAAGGCACCGGCCACACTCGGCCCGGCCTGCAGCACTTTGGGATCGCCAGGCGATCGGGTGATGTTGGTGAGTTTAGCGACCACGTTCATGACGATTCCCTACGGTTTCAAAACTACCTTGATGCAGCTGTCCTGCTTGTCGCGGAACACCTTGTACATCTCGGGTCCCTGCTCGAGCCCGACGGTGTGGGTGATGACGAAGGAAGGGTCGATCTGGCCGTCCACGATGCGGCGCAGCAGATCCTCGGTCCAACGGGTGACATGGGTCTGCCCCATGCGGAAGGTGAGGCCCTTGTTCATCGCCTGTCCCATCGGAATCTTGTCGACCAGCCCGCTGTAGACGCCGGGGATCGAGATCACGCCGGCCGGCCGGCAGACATAGATCATCTCGCGCAACACATGCGGTCGATCATTTTCCATCAGCATCAACTGCTTTGCGCGATCGTAGACGGTGTCGGGCTGGGCCAGCGAGACATGGCTTTCCATGCCGACGCAATCGATGCACTTCTCCGGGCCATTTGCGCCGGTGAGTTCCTGCAGCCGTTCGACGACACTTTCCTCGGCGAAATTAATGGTGATGGCACCGCCGGCCGCCCCCATGGAAAGCCGTTCCGGCAGGCAATCGATCGCCACCACCTGTTTGGCGCCGAGCAGCAGGGCGCTGCGTATTGCCATCTGCCCGACTGGGCCGCAGCCCCACACCGCAACCGTATCCGTAGGCTCTATGTCGCACTGTGCCGCGGCCTGCCATCCGGTGGGAAAAATATCGCCGAGGAAGAGAACCTGCTCGTCGGTAAGGTTGTCAGGCACCTTTACGTGCGTGGCGTCGGCGAACGGCACCCGCAGGTATTCCGCCTGTCCCCCGGGATAGCCGCCCGTCAAATGGGTGTAGCCAAACAGACCAGCGGTGGTGTGCCCGAACACCTTGTCGCCGAGGTTCTTCTTGCGGTTCGTACGTTCGCAAACCGAAAAGTTCTGTCTCTTGCACTGGTCGCACTCACCGCAGATTATGGTGAACGGTACGACAATGCGGTCTCCCTTCTTCAGAGCGCCGTTGACGCCCCTGCCGACCTCCACGACCTCTCCCATCATCTCGTGGCCCATAATGTCGCCTGGCAGCATGGCTGGCACGTAGTTGTGGTAAAGGTGAAGGTCGGAGCCGCAGATGGCACAACTCGTCACCTTGATAATCGCGTCCCGTTCATCCTCAATTTCTGGATCGGAGACCTGATCGCAGCGTATGTCTTCCTTACCGTGCCAGACCAACGCACGCATAGCCCGCTCCTCTGTTGGCAAGGTCGATCGGGACCCGCGCTTGGCAAGCGGGCCATGCTATTCATCGACCGTGCCCGCCGCCTGTCGAACCGCAATGGCCGATCTATGTTCCGGGAGCTTGAGAGAATATTTTGGGCCATTCCAAACGGCGCCTTCGCCTGACCGCGACTCGCTTGCCGCTCCGTCTGAAGTCGGCTCCTCAGTCTTGATGCAGCTACGGCATGTCTTCGTTGTTTGTGCCATGCACGTTGGAGCCGTGCAGGAGGGACTGGATTTCGTCTAGATCGATGTTGCCGTCACCATTCTCGTCGATGCTATTGAACATCCTGCCGACCGCGCTTTGAACCTCAATGACCTGTCCCCATCCGTGTCCAACAGGCCAAACATAAGTCGCATGCCGGCACCGCGCATCATTTGGTGCCCCCGGTGTCGAGCCATTCTGTGTCCTCTGCCCCAGTCACCACGATTTCGCCAATGGTCGCCATGACGGCTAGCTTCATCGGGACGGTCAGCATGCCCGTTGCGGTCGCCCTGGTCGTTGCGGCTATCTTCGTCACGGAAAGCTTCTTCAGAACCGCGATCCTGGTGCATTCTCTCCCGGACAGCTTGCTCAACCATCTCATGGCATGCCTCCATCGAACCATCGGCCGTGTTTGTTTGGGTCAAACTGGGGCTCGGTCAGATTGTTCCCTCAAGGGGATGAGGTCACGGCGAAGTTACAGGCCATGTGCCCGTGGGCGCAGGGCGACCACAACCAGAATGGTGGAGATGGTGTTTGCATTCATGTCGTCGTAGCCGCCTTCTGGAATGGCGGAACGTGCCAAGGTGTTGCAGCGCTGTGGTGAAGCTTGCTTCGCTGCCGCGGCCTGCAGGGCGAGAGATCGCGCATCTCGATCTGCATCCACACGACTGGAAGCCAGAACAGGCCGGTAATGAGGTAAAGCAGGATCGAAAAGCGCAATCCACCTCTCGGTCGGCGAATAGGCGGAATGCCAGGCGAGGGCATGAGCCACCACCGCGGTTGCAGTGAACACGAATTCAGCGATCACGGCGATGCGTGCGACCGCTACGATGGTCGCGGAATTTGCGGTCTGATGGGCGAGCAGCATGAAGAAGGCGATGCCGGCCGGACGGCGAGTTGTTCGCAGACCGCCTCGGACGGTTCAGTGCAAGGATCAATCCCCCTGCGCCGCTCATGGACGCAGCGCCAGCTCAGGGACCTGATCGGCGGGATCCGCGATGGTCATGGACCCGATTCCCGGCGGAAGTGCGGCATGTGGGCTGGATCGTTTGACAAGCGATCGGAATGTCAGGAAATCAGAGCGAGGCGGCGCGGCACAACCGGCGGCCAGCGCCTTGGCGAAGGTGACGCATGTCGAGCTGCTGACCGCACGTCGGACAGATGTAGGAATATCCTTTTTGGGCTCGCCGCTGTAGAGCTTGCCGGGAATTGATCCACCAAGATCAGATAGCTCGTCATATCCATCGACTTGTCTCAAATGTTACCGAACTGTTCTGCGCATATTCCCGTCCGCTCGGTCAAAGTCTAACGATCAGGGAAGCACATTGGAAAGCACATGCGGTAACGGTTGATTCAACCATTGCTGGTATGTTGGTGTGGGTGGCGACTCCGACAGTTGGGCGGGCGCTTCAGTGCCGGAGCCGCCTGCGCAGTCCGGTTGGGGTTTGACCGCGCCGTCCTATAATGGGACAGCGCGGTCAACGATTCGTTAAAATGCTCCGGAGCTAATTAAACGTGTGCTAAATTGAATCGCAGTGTTGCGAGTCAGCTCATGCGTTTGAAGGTCATCAGGCTATCGCGCAGGAAGGACGAGGCGGTGTTAGCCGTCAGTCATTCTATCTCACGCGCTGACGACCTCTGGCGCCTTCCAAGTCATCACTTGTGACATCAGCCGTTGAATCGAAGCCGGTCCAACCGCCTGCTTCGTATTCGTTTCGCCGGAACCACCGATAGCTTCGCCCGTTGCTAAGCTGCCCCGTGACACACGGAATCATCGATCACTGCTTGATGTATGGCTAGCGACGGTGACTCACCAGAGACATGAACTCAGAAAAGAACCAACGAAGCTGGACCGCGTTTAACGTGTTGACTGGGCAGCCAGCAGACCCGTGGGCGCTACGGCTAAGCTATGCCCGGACTCTTGTTCGCCTTTTGAACGCTGTCGAGTTGAAGCGAAAGGTCACATGCGGCGAAAGATTGAATAAAGAAGCCGGGGTACCGCTTCAGCGGTGCCGACGGGAACCGTCATTATCCAAAGCAGTCCCAGTGCAGCCGCCCATGGCGCGCTCCAGTAGACCGCGAAAAGCCACATCGACGGAAGAAAGATCGGCAGCCATTCGATCGAGTTTGAATTAGCGCGGATTGTCCGCTCAAGCAGCGGATCCCCAGTCATGGTCGGGGCGAGAACGCCCGTCCTCTTGTGGGTTCTGGCGACTGTCAGCGCTATGCCAAAAATCATTAGGCTGCAAAGCAGCGTCACAATAGCCACCGAGAAATACCGTTCCATGCCTGCCTCCTCTCGTCGCGGAACAGGCAGGCAAGCAAAGGTTGTCGCCAGTGGCAAGCTGCATGTGCGTCATCCTGACAACCAATCGCCAGGATTTTGCGGCCGGCTTGAGCCGCGAGCTCTTGTCTCCCCTATGGCGACAGGGTCTTTGCCGAAGGACGCTTAGAGCCGCTTATGCTAAGCTGCTTTCACTGCTATATCTGAAATGCAGGCAGGACGTCCGCAACCCCGGAAAGCCAAGGGATGGATTGGGATCGAGAACGCGACGATCGCGATCACCGTCGAAGGCATTGATCGCGCCGATTCCAATGTGCGCCCTGTCGGACTTCCGGCTTTTAGACCATGCGACAGCTCCCTGACTCGAGAGGCGAACCCACTACGGCCGCACTAGACGCGGAAAGGGAGAATGCTGGTTCAGTGGGGGCCTTTGGGCCCAACGGACCGCACCGGCCACTACGGAAGAGATTTGGACAGCCCGCGGTGCTCAAGCCATAGTTCGATGTGTTCATGGCGCGAGGGGGCGCCTGCTATCTTGACAAGTACGCGGTCACAGTGTGGACCTCCTGAATGGCGAGGACCCGAAACATGGATGGCCAGGCAATTCGCTCGTGTAGCAACGCGTCCGGGGCAACCGAGCCACAGTTGTTCTTAAGCATTTTAATAAAATATCAGCATTGTCCTATATCCGCAGGACACTATACCGCCGGATCATACCGGCTATTGTGCAACTCGGTGGCGCCTTAGCGCGTACTAATATGAGCGGCAGGCGAAGCTTGCTGCACATCGTAAGGCAACCACAGGAGAGTGTCATGGCTAGTATCTTCGCGAGAACTGCCAAAACATTGGCGAGTGGCGTGATCATTTCAGTTTTGTGCATGCCGGCAAATGCCGCCGGAATTGGCGCCGGTGCGGGCGCATCCGTTGGGGGTAGCGGCGGCATCAATGCCGGTGCTGGTGCCTCTATCGGCGGCTCGGGCGGCGTGGACGCCGGAGCGGGTGCGTCTATCGGGGGTTCGAGCGGCGGCAATGCTGGCGCAGGCGCCTCAGTCGGTGGCTCCAGCGGCGTCAATGCCGGTCTGGGCGCCTCCGTCGGCGGCTCTAGTGGCATCAATGCTGGGGCAGGTGCGACGGTTGGTGGCACTAACGGCGTGACGGCAGGTGTTGGCGCAACTTTGGGCGGCACGAGCGGCATTGGTGTTGGTGCTGGACTGGGCGTTGGCAATGGTGTCAATGCCGGTGTTGGCGTTGAAACAAGCCCCTCCAACCCTTCCAATCCGAGCAATCCTTCTAATCCCAGCAATCGTAGACTGGTCAACGTCGTAGCTGACCTGTCGGATACGCAACTCGCACGGATGAAGAAACGTTGTGTGGACGTGCTCGGCAGTCAGGGGACCTACGATCGCGACTTACGCCAGCTTTGCCTGCTGATCTCCCGCCGCTAAAAAGAACAGCCGGGACGGAAGTGCGAACCAGCCGCAAGGCGGTGTGACACTCTCCTGCCTTTGGCCAGTCAGAAAGCCCGTTTCCGCAAGTGACGGGCTTTTTGCCGCCATTAGTTTAAATTGACGCTGCATCATTTCTTCCAATTATTTGGCGCCATGTGAAGAAAACGCGAACGACGTGCTAATATCGAGTATGCTCCAAATTATTTGATTTGCCGTGAGCGCTGGAGAAATACCATTCCAATGGCGTCAAAAACATTGGAAAGTGACCGACATATCATTGGCGCTAATGTGGAGATTTAAACTAAACTTTAAGACGAAAACCCGACTTCGATTTCTGTCGGGATATCTTACCATGTGAATTGAAGA
>NZ_RZPW01000331.1:0-6455 GCF_003998455.1 Mesorhizobium sp. M7A.F.Ca.CA.001.08.2.1
GCCAAAGACGGTCCGCGACAGCAGCAGCCACACCAAAGCGGTCAGCAGGACCCAGAACAGCACCGGCGTCGGAACCGACAGGAATTTCGTGTTGTAGAAGTCGTTGAACAGCTTCGGCACATCGCCGGGCGGATTGCCGCTCGACAGGAACTGCACCAGCCCGACCAGGATGATGCTGACCGCCAGCGTGACGATGACCGCCGACACCCGCCGGCTCCCTATCATGAAGCCGTTGAACAGGCCGATGGCGAGGCCGGTGGCGAGCGCCAGCACGACGAAGAAAGGCATCGACGCGCCGGGGAAAGTGCCCGACGAAATGAAATAGTTGATGAGCAGGATGATGCCGCCGCCGGAAAGGTCGATCGACTTCACCCGCATGACGACGAGCTGCCCCAGAACCAGGATGCCGAGCGGGACGATCTGCCTGACGAAGATACCCATGATGTTGAGGTTGAGCATGTTCGGCCGTGCGATCCACAGCGTGGCCAGCAGCACGAGGAAGACAAAATAGGACGGCGGTATGCGCAGCAGGCGCCGGGCGATCGGATTTGCGAGAACGGCAGCCATCTTTCAGAGCCCCATCTTCTTGCGGGATTGCAGCCCGACCACCGCCAGCAGGATGCCGCCCTTGATCGCGGTCTGGACGAACGGCGAGACGTTGGCGAGGTTCATGCCATTGGCCAGCAGCGCCATGACCAGCGCGCCGATCACGGTGCCGTGCAGGCTGCCTATGCCACCGGAAAGCTGGGTGCCTCCAAGCGCCACGGCGGTGACGGTATCGAGTTCGAAAAGCAGCCCGACATTCGGATCGCCCGACACGATGCGCCCGGCCAGGAAGACACCGGCAACGGCCGCGAAACAGGAACAGATCACATAGGCGAGGATGATGTTGCGGCGGTCGGAGACGCCGAAATTGCGGGCAGCACTCTCGGCGCCGGAAGCGATGCCGCCGCCGATCGCAAACAGATGCAGCCCGTAGCGGGACCCGTAGAGCAGTTTCCACGCTGCCAGGATCACGATGATGCCCCAGAAAACCGGATAGGGAATGCCGAGGAAACTGCCCGAAACGGCATCGATGACGATCTCCGGCACCGTGCCGCCGGAGACGGGCCGCAGGATGCGCGTGATGCCGAGCACGATGTACTGCGTCGACAGCGTCGCGATGATCGGATGGACGTTGAAGCGGGTGATCGCCAGGCCGTTGATCAGCCCGATGAGTGCCGCCAGCACGAAGACCGCCGGGATCAGCACGATCGCCGGCTGGTCGAGCGCCAGCACCGCGGTGGTGAAGCTGATGACCGAGCCAACCGACAGGTCGAGCCCGCCGATGAGCACGACGACGAGTTGTCCGATCGCCGCGATGATCAGCGGCATCGCCTGGGCAACCAGGTTGAAAAGGTTTTCGGCCGTCGCGAACTGCGTCGTCTCGACGGTCAGCCACAGCGAAATGAGCAAAGCGACCAGCAGTGGCAGGCCCCACAGGCCTTGCCGCGTGTTCCGGCCACTCAGGATGTTGAAAAGCGAACGATGCATGGAGGCCCCTAATGCTGGCGCGTGGAGCCGCCCGTCAGGGCCGCGTCGAGGATCTTGTGTTCGCTCGCCTGCGCTGCCGGCATTTCGGCAACGATCGTGTCGTCATGGACGACGTAGATGCGGTCGCAGAGCCCGATCAGCTCAATCGTCTCGCGCGACAGCACCAGCACGGCGCCACCCTTGCGGGTGAAGTCGCGCAGCAGATGGTAGATCTCGGACTTGGCGCCGATGTCGACGCCACGCGTCGGCTCTTCCACCAAGAGAAGATCGAGATCGGCGGCCAGATACCGGCCGAGCAGCACCTTTTGCTGGTTCCCGCCCGACAGGGAACCGACCGGAGCGGTCGGCCCCGCCGCCTTTATGTTCATGACCTCCATCATGCGGGCGATGACGTTTCGATACGGTCGCGCCGGCGCAAGTTCGGATCGCCTCGAATGCAATCCGATGGCGATGTTGTGGGCGATCGGCAAAGCGAGGAAGAGCCCCTCTTCCTTGCGGTCCTCGGGAACGAAGCCGACCTTCAGCTGCTGCAAATGGCGGACGCCCGCCGACGCCGAAAGCGGCATCTTCAGCGCTTTGCCGTTGATGGAAATCGTTCCGGCGAAGGGATGATAGCGGCCGATCAGCGATCTCAGGAAGCGCTGCTGGCCCTGTCCCTCCAGGCCGGCCAGGGCGACGATCTCGCCCTTGTGCAATGTCAGCGACAGCGGCCGCGATGTCTCGGTGATCCTCAGGTTCTCGACGCGCAGTATCTCGTCGCCTTTGTTATCAGTACGATCGGGAAAAAGGTCCTGGAGTTCGCGTCCGACCATCATGGCGATGAGTTCGTCGGTGGTGATCTCGGACACCATTCTTGTGCCGACCAGTGCGCCGTCCTTCAGCACCGTCACCGTGTCGCACAACTCGAAGATCTCCTCCATGCGATGCGAGATGTAGACGATGGCCTTTCCCTTATCGCGCAGCCGGCGGATGTTGCGGTTGAGCACATCGACGTCGGCTGCGTTGAGCGCCGCCGTCGGCTCATCGAGGATGAGCACGCTGGCGTCGGCCTGGATGCAATGCGCGATCTCGACGAATTGCCGCTCGGCGATGGTCAGGTTGGAAACGAGTTGCGACGGGTCGAGCGTGAGGCCGAGTTCGCCAAGCGCCCTGGCGGTCTGGCTTTTCATCGCGGGATAGTCGATCGAGCCGAACCGGGTCGTCGGCTCCCGGCCGAGAAACATGTTCTCGGCGATCGACAGATTGGGCAGCAGCGAATGCTCCTGGAAAACGGTCGAAATGCCGGCATCGAGCGCGGCGCGCGGCGACTTCAGATCGAGCTTTTCCCCGTTCATGAAGATCTCGCCGGAATCGGGCTGATGCACGCCCGCCAGGATCTTCATCAACGTTGATTTGCCGGCACCGTTCTCGCCCATCAAGGCGTGGACACTGCCCGCCTTGAGATCGAGGCAAACGGAATGGAGCGCCTTGCTCCCTCCGAACGCCTTCGAAATGTGGGACATCTCGATAAGATTGGTCACGAAACCCTCGAACGAAACGGATTCAGCACATGGAACGGCGTGCGGGAAATGCTTGTCCACTCCCCGCCAGCCACGGCACCGTCACTTCTTGCCGTAGTATTCCTTGAGCTTGTCTTCTGGCAGCTCACTTGGCCACCAGACATTGGCGGTCAGGTCGTCGCGATAGTATTTTTTGGCCTTGTCCTGGTCCCACCCGTCGGGATTGTAGACGTAGCGCTTGTAGAGTTGCTTGCCTTCCAGAAGGGCAACGGCGGCGCGCACGCCGGCAGCGCCCTGGGCGGGGCTGTATTCGGGCGAGATCGACTTGAATCCGTCAGTGATCCACTGGCCGAAATAGCCATTGTTGCCCTCGCCCGAAATCGGCGGAATGGGTGTGCCGAACTGCTTGAAGACATCGACGCAGGCGCGGGTCATGTCGGCGCCGGACGACCAGATGCCGTCGACCTGCGGATTGTTCAGATAGAGCGTCTCGCACAGTTTCTTGGCCTTGTCGTACTGCCAGTCGCCATGCTCCTCGGCAATGATCTGCACATGCGTGCCCTTGAGCGATTCCAGGAGGCCGTTGTAGCGGTTGGTGTCTTCCGGATGACCGGCCAGGCCACGCAGGACCCAGATCTTGCCGTTGTCGCCGACGGTCTTCACCAGCCAGTCGCCCATGACCTTGCCGAAGTGCTCGGCACCGCCCTGGATTTCGGTGGTGTAGGCGTCGGAATCGATACGCCCTGTGTGAAGGATGACCGGGATGCCGGCGGCGACCGCCTTGGCGATGCTGGCATTGGCCGACGTGCTGGTCACCGGTTGAACGATGATGGCGTCGACATGCTGTGCGATCAGGTCCTCGATATCGGCCACCTGCTTCTTCTGGTCGAAGCCGGCATCGAGCAGGATGAATTTCGAGATGCGCTTGTCCTTGGCCGCGGCGTTCTCCGCCTCATGCGCCACCTGCACCGTCCAGGTGTTTGCGTTGACACCGAAGTCGCTCATGCCGATGACCCAAGGCGGGTCCTTCTTGAACGCACCGGCGGCGGTCATGCGCGTGTCGTCGGGGCGCGGCGCCACGCCGTCCATCAGCTTGACGTCTTGCGCATGCGCCAGGGACGTCACGGCAAGCGTGGACGCAACGAGCATCCCCAGGCCGACGGTTTTCAGCAATCCTAACATTGAACACTCCTCCTTGTGGTTGCTCCGGCCTACAAATTCGTATGGCCACGAGACGCTCTCCCAATGCATGCCCCCGTCACAAACCGACCGATGCGCGCAATTCTCCCGCCCCCGAACACATGCGTGTCGAAGCCCAACTTCTGCTGGACGATGATGACGGTCGAGAACTCCTCCGGGCACTTTAGAAGCACAGCGGATTCGCCCTGTCAATAGTTAGTCAGGTTGAATGACTATTCCCTTGCTTGCCTTTCGCCGCTCCACTATCCATCATGAATGGCGCTCGCCGGCTTCGGCGCGCAGTCTGTCCCGGCGGGAAAAACATGCGATCAGTCTTGTGCTACGGCGACTCCAACACGCACGGCCAGATCCCCGGCAGGGGGCCGCTCGAGCGCTATGGTCCGGGTGAACGCTGGCCGGGCATATTGCGTTCTCAGCTGGGCCCTGACTGGTATGTCATCGAGGAGGGATTGAGCGGCCGCACCACCGTCCACGACGACCCGATCGAGGGCGCCCACAAGAACGGCCGAACCTATCTTCGTCCTTGCCTGCAGAGCCATGCGACGCTCGACCTCGTCATCATCATGCTCGGCACCAACGATCTCAAGATCCGCTTCAACAAGCCGCCGTCGGAAGTGGCGATGGGGATCGGCTGCCTCGTCTACGACATCAAGGAGCTGGCGCCCGGTCCGGGCGGCACCACGCCCGAAATCATGATCGTGGCGCCGCCGCCGATGCAGGACGACGTCAAGGAATGGAAGTCCATCTTCGCCGGTGCGCCGGAGAAATCGCGCCTGCTCGCGCTCGAGTTCGAGGTTCTGGCGGACTCGCTCGAACTGCACTTTTTCGATGCCGGCTCGGTGGTGTCGTGCAGCGAGGCGGACGGCTTTCACATCGATGCCGAGGCGCACAGATTGCTGGGCGCCGCGCTCGCCCGCGCGGTCGATGCCATCGGCTGGAGCCGCTCGACATGAGCAACCATACCGCCGCCAGGCAACGCGCTCTTACCGACGGGGCGACCTTTGCCTGACATGAGATTCGCACCACCCAATCCCTTGCGCATCGCCGATCGTGCGAGCGGGCTGAATGCATTGAGCGTCCGCAGCTACAACGAGCGGCTGGTGCTATCCCTGCTGCTTCAGAACGAAGGCATTTCGCGGATGGAAATCGGCGAGAAGACCGGCCTGTCGGCGCAGACGGCTTCGGTCATCGTTCGCTCGCTCGAGCAGGAGGGCCTGGTCTCGCAGGGCGAGGCGCAGCGCGGCCGCGTCGGGCCGCCGACGATCCCGCTTTCGCTCAACCCGGAGGGCGCCTATGCGGTTGGCGTCGGCTTCAGCCGGCGCAGGATCGACATCGCGCTTATCGACTTTATCGGCACGGTGCGCTTCCACACGCAGTTACCGGCTGATGAAGCCAATCCGTTTCCGCAAAGCAGCGATCTGTTCGGCGCGATCGGGCAAGCCATGACCAGCCTGCCGGTCGAGGCGCGCAGCCGGGTTGCCGGCATCGGCCTGGCGGTTCCCGACGATGTCGACACGATGGCTGCAACCCGCAACGGATCGAGCACCTCGCTCAAGGCCTTGCAGGCTGAAATCGAGGAACAGATCAAGCTGCCGGTTTTCGTGCAGAACGACATCACCGCTGCGGCCGGCGGCGAGAGCATGTTCGGAGTCGCAAAGCCGCTCAACGATTATCTGTTCTTCTATCTCGGAGCACGGCTGCAGAGCAGGCTCATCCTCAACCACCAGATCTACAAGGGAAACTCCAGCGCCAGCTTCGATCACGGCCTGATGCGCCTGGAGAGCGAATTGGCCATGCGCGGGCGCCCGTCCGAAATCATCTGGAGCAGCAGCCCTGAGTGGCCCGATCTGGGCGAGGCCTACAGCGCATGGCTGGGCGAGTGTTCCGACCGCTTGAAAGCGTCGATCTCCGCGCTGACCCAGTTTGTCGAGTTCAGGACGGTCGTCCTGTCCAGCTATGCGCCGCAAAAGATTGCCGAGGCCTTGTGCGACGACATCGGCCGGGAATTCCCCGGCATCGAAGCGCTGCCGGCGCGCGTCACCATCAGCCCGAAGGCCGTCGGCGCGGCAAGCCTGCCATTCAGTTCGCGCTTCATGATCCAGTGATCGAGCTGAACCGGGTTGCCGGTCGGCCGATCATGCCCCTCTGCAGGTCCATCGATGATTTTCAGGTGACCAGGCGAATCCGCTTGCCAGGACGCCCCACTTAATAGCATGTTAAGTG
>NZ_RZPW01000332.1:0-6435 GCF_003998455.1 Mesorhizobium sp. M7A.F.Ca.CA.001.08.2.1
AGCCCGGTTCGACCCTGCTCGACGGCAGCTTCATCCGCCGAGTGCCTGTTCCGAAAGGCTTTTTGGCGATCACTCCTGATGAAAACCGCTCACGATTCGTTTGCTGGCTCTTCTTATTTTGGCCACAGGCGCTAGCTTTGCGTGACAATTCCATGACAATCGAGTGACGTGCTTGTCGCTGGGTGGGGAAGTTAAAGTGGCAAAGAGTTACAAACGCGCCGGCAAGGCCGCGCCACAGTTCCTGGAAGACGACCCCTCCACCGGCTATCTGCCGGGCAGGAGATGGCCGGTCGTGCGCTATGGGCTGATCAGCCTGGCGATCGCCGCCGTCCTGGTGTTTGCCATCGAACTGATCGTGCGCGGCGACTTTGCCGGCACGGTCTCCTTCTTCCTGCAGCCGCTCAAGCCGGGCTGGACCACCATCGTCGTGTTCGCGCTGATCCTGATCGGCCTCGATGCGGTGCTGGGCCGCAGCCATCAGAGCCTGATGATCGTCGCGCCGCTGACGCTATCGCTTGCCTTCGTCGGCCACCAGAAGTCGCATTATCTCGGCGATCCGCTCTATCCGACCGATTTCCTCTATGCCCGCCAGATCTTCGCGCTGTTGCCGCTTTTGGTGCGCGACCGGCCGATGACCGCGCTCGCCATGGTCGTCGGCATCGTCGCCGGCCTGTCGCTGCTCGTCTATGGCTGGCGGATGTGGCGCCGCAAGGTTCCCGCACTCAGCCGCAAGGGACGCCTTGCGCGGCTGACGCTGGCAGTGCCGCTGCTCGCCTTCTTCGTTTCGATCATGGACTATGCCACCTTCTCCTGGACCAGGGACCGGTTGCAGATCATCCCGATCATGTGGGACCAGAAGGAAAACTATGCCTCCAACGGTTTTGCGCTGGCCTTTGCGCTCAATGTGCCGATGGCGCATGTCTCTGCGCCGCCGGGCTATTCCGACAAGGCGATCGCGGCGATCGCCAGGCCCGATGTGACCGCCTCGGTGCCGGCCGAGAAGCCTGACATCATCATCGTCATGAGCGAGTCCTTCTGGGACCCGACCAAGCTGCCCGGCGTCACCATCACGCCCGATCCGATCCCCAATGTGCGGGCGCTGCGCTCCGGCTCGATGTTCTCGCCGGAGTTCGGCGGCATGACCGCCAATATCGAGTTCGAGGCGCTGACCGGCTTCTCCAACGCGTTCCTGCCGGCCGGCAGCATCCCCTACCAGCAATATGTGCGCACGCCGACGCCGTCGCTGGCAACCTTCCTCAAGAGCCAGGGTTATCGGGCGCGCGCCATCCATCCGGGCACCAACTGGTTCTGGAACCGTGGCGCGGTCTACGCCGATTTCGGCTTCAACGATTTCAAGTCGGAAGAGACGCTGCCGCCAATGCAAAAGCGCGGGCCACTGGCATCGGATGCCGCGATGACCGACGAGATCATCAGCGAGGCCGACGCCAGCGAAGAGCCGGTGTTCTTCTTTGCGGTCAGCCTGCAAAACCACGGTCCCTACGAACCGAACCGCTATTACAGTCCCACGCACAGGGTGCAGGCGCCGATCAGCCAGTGGGCGCGCGAATCGCTGCTCAGCTACGCCGAAGGCTCAGCCGATGCCGATCGCGGTCTCGAACGCCTCGTCGAATGGGCAAAGACACGCTCCCGCCCAACCGTGATCGCCTTCTTCGGCGACCATCTGCCGCCGCTCGGGCCGGTCTATGTCGAAACCGGCTTCCTGAAGGACAATGTCGCGCCGCGCAAGGAAGCGTCGCCCGAGGCTGCCCTCGAGCATCATGAGACGCCGCTGGTCATCTGGTCGAACCGCACCGGGCCAGCTGAGCACATGGGCGCCGTCAGCCCGGCCTTCCTGCCCTATCATATCCTGAAGACGGCCGGCATCAGCCATCCCTACTACACCGGCTTCCTGGGCGAGATGAGCGAACACTACCGTGTCGTCGACCGCAATTTGCTGCTGACGCCGGCTGGCGAGGCCACGCCCGATTGGGCGCGGCAGAAGGAGATCGATCCGGCGATCCGCGATTTCCGCCTGCTGCAGTACGATATGATGTTCGGCAAACGCCACGCGGCGCCCGACTTCTTCCCCGAAACGGTCGACAAGATTGTCGCCGCGCATACGAGTTGAGGCCAGCGATTCCCTCGGAGCCTGCTGGTCCGTCTCGGTTCGCGTGTTCAGTTGGTCAATTGCAGCTTCGTGAAATTGTTGGCGATCTGAAGGAACACGTTCGGCAGTTTGGTCGGATCGTTGACGGCATAATAGTTGCTCGGATCCGAGGCGCAGGCGCTGTAAAGCGCACGGTTGGCTGCGGTGTCGGATTGCAGCACCATGGTGTAGATCTGCACGCCCTCGTTCTTCAATTGCGTGCAAACGTTTTTGGTCCAGCCGTCGACATTGCGCGCAGCGGTCGTCTGGTTGTCCGATCCGAAGCGGCCGCCAGCCAGATAGCCATAGGATGTGTAATCCGACTTTGTCGATTCTTGTTCGCTGGCGCCATAGACGACGTTCTCGCCGTCGGTGAGCAACAGCACTATCTTACTGATCCCAGGCGTCTTCCACGGCGCTCCGTCGGTGTAGGGCGCGGCAGGCGACAGCACGCGCATACCCCACGACAGGCCCTCGGAGACATTGGTACCCGAGCCATTCCACTCGGTCATCTGACTGGCCGCCTTGCGCAGCTTGTCGAAATCGTCGGTCAGGGGGACCACCGGGGTCGGACACGCACGGTTCGGGCCGACAGTGATGGGAGAGCCGATCTCGGTGATGAGTTCCTTGGCGGGCGCAACATATTTGGCGATCTTTTCCCTGGCATCCCTGTCATCGGGCGACAGAAGTTCAATGAGATTGCCGAGCAGGTTGCTGAGATCGATGCCCAGAATGTTGATGCCCGACTGGGCAAGCCTGGTTTTGTCGCTGACATCGTTGAGATAGGAGTTGTTGTAGTATTTATCCGAATTGCCATAGGAGCCAGACGGCTTCTGGGCGTCTTCGGGATCATCCGGCGCAAAGTAGGGCACGAACAGCGTGTCGGGCTTGGCCGGGTCGGGTGGCGTGTCGGAGATATTGTAAGCGCCTGGCCGCGCCTCGACGCAACCTTTCCATCCGGTGCCATTCCATCCGGCATCGGCCCATCCGGTCTTCTTGAGCTGTTTGAAAAGCGCCATGTGGTTCGGCCGCTTGCCGTCGATGACGGGAAAATTGACGCCGTTGGTTGAGGACTTGCCGTCCATGTCGATCCAGGACGGGTCGAAGCCGTCGCCATTGACGTTGACGGCCGTCACGAAAGGAACCAGCGAGGCGCGGATCTTGCGCGTTGGCGATTTCGCCGCTTCGAGCGTGTCGAGCAACGATTTTGTCGCCGTCCTCAGCGCCGTCATCCGCGCGCCGGCCATCGAGCCGGTGTTGTCCAGCACCAGCACGACTTCGAGCTGGTTGTTCGATTCGACCGCCGAGGCATCGACCACGATGTGCTTGCTGTCGCCGAACAGGAAGGCGAAGTTGAGATGGACGTCCGCCGAGGCAACCGCCTTGGTCTTGACGAAGTTGACGCCCTTGTCGACAGTCAACGTCGCCTGCGCATTGTCGAGCTCGCCATGACCGACGATGTTGGCCTGGAAATAGCGGTTGAAAGCGTCATTGCGGGTGATGTCGAGATCGCCAAGGTGCGAAGAAGCAAGGTTTGCCGAATCGAGAGCGTTCTGCAAATTGCTCTTGGCCCGCATAAGGGTCGAGACATCGGTTGCGAAAGCGACTGCCGTCAGGATGACCGGCAAACCCAGTCCCAGCACAAGCGTGAAATTGCCGCTCTTCGAGCGCCAGAATTTGTTGAGAAGCATCCTTACCCCCGGAAATGCTTGCCGCTTTTGCGCGGTTGTCCGGGCTTTTGCGCCTTCCATGATGAATCGACCGTTGACGGCCAGGCTTCAACTCCACACAACCTGCTGGTGTGGTTAAGACGTGGTTGCCGGAAACCACGACTCCGGCCGTTGCTGCTTCCCGATCGTCGCCTGCGACACACGGGAATGCCGCTTGCCCTTGCTTTGCGGCCGGATTGCTGTATAGACGCCCGCAATCTGCCGGTCCTTGCTGGGGGCTGAACGGAGGGCCGGAGGTTTTCAGAACCTTCGTGTGAAGCCGGAAGTGCTTCCGCCTCCCGTGTCTCCGCTCTCGACCGTCTCGTCATGCTCCTTTCTTCCCCCTGCCCCTTCGAGGGTTTGCGGGTCAGAGAAGTTGCAGAGGCTTTTGCCGCCGGGAACCGGGAGAGAAACGAAGAAAGGCATAAGACATAATGGCTCTTTACGAACATGTGTTTCTTGCCCGGCAGGACCTCTCGCAGCAGCAGGTCGATGCGCTTGTCGAACAGTACAAGGGTGTCATCTCCGCAAATGGCGGGTCCGTCGGCCGGGTCGAGAACTGGGGACTGAAGTCCCTCACCTACCGGGTCAACAAGAACCGGAAGGCCTACTACACGCTGATGGACCTGAATTGCCCGGCGGCCGCGCTCAACGAGATGGAGCGCCAGATGGGCCTGTCCGAAGACGTGCTGCGTTTCCTGACCATCAAGGTCGAGGCGCATGAGGAAGGCCCGTCGGCCATGATGCAGAAGCGCGAAGAGCGCTCGGAACGCGGCGGCTTCGGCGACCGTGACCGTGGCGATCGTGGTCCGCGTTCGTTCGGCGATCGTGATCGCGGCGACCGTGGCGATCGTCCGCCGCGCTCGTTCGGCGACGCCGGTGCCGATCGTGGTCCGCGCCGTCCGCGCGAAGGCTTTGAAGGGGGTGCAGAATAATGGTCGACATCAATCAGATCCCGACCCGGCGCCCGTTCCATCGCCGCCGCAAGACCTGCCCGTTCTCCGGCGCCAACGCGCCCAAGATCGACTACAAGGACGTGCGTCTGCTGCAGCGCTACATTTCCGAGCGTGGCAAGATCGTGCCGTCGCGCATCACCGCCGTCAGCCAGAAGAAGCAGCGCGAACTCGCCAAGGCGATCAAGCGCGCCCGCTTCCTCGGCCTGCTGCCCTACGTGGTTCGCTAATATCTCAAATGCGGGCGGTTCGCCGCCCGCTCTTCTCCCACGGCGACGGGCGCCGCAGGGTTGAACATCAAATCCCGGGTTGAGGTCAAAACCTCTAACTGCCGCACAGGCAGGACAGCGACACCAGCGCCAAAGGCGCTCAAGCTTCCTGACCTGTTCCCAAGACATTCGGCGCCGATCTCATCGATCGATTGGCGTCCAACCAAAGGAACAAATCCATGGACGTCATTCTTCTCGAACGCGTTTCCCGCCTCGGCCAGATGGGCGATACCGTCAAGGTCAAGGACGGCTTCGCCCGTAACTTCCTGCTGCCGCAGGGCAAGGCGCTGCGCGCCAACGAAGCCAACAAGAAGAAGTTCGAAGGCCAGCGCGCCCAGCTTGAAGCCCGCAACCTCGAGCGCAAGTCGGAAGCGGCCCAGGTCGCTGAAAAGCTCGACGGCAAGAGCTTCATCGCCGTTCGCTCCGCCGGCGAAACCGGTCAGCTTTACGGTTCCGTTTCGACCCGCGACATCGCCGATCTGCTGACGGCGGAAGGTTTTTCGATCAACCGCAACCAGATCCTGCTCAACCAGCCGATCAAGACCATCGGCGTCACCAATGTGGCGATCGCGCTGCATCCGGAAGTCGAGGTCACCGTCACGCTCAACATCGCCCGCACGGCCGACGAAGCCGAGCGCCAGGCCAAGGGCGAGACGCTGACCACCGCCGAAGCCATCTATGGCGACGACATCAACGACAACGCCCGGCCGGAGAACTTCTTCGATCCGAACACCGAGTTCGAGGGCGACGAAGACAACGCCTGATCACACGTCGCAAGCGATTGGAGCCATGGGGCTGATCACGACTTGACGCCAAGCTCCGATCACTTTGCCGTCATCCAGCCATGCTGGACCAATGCCCGGGCCTCGCGCCCGGGCATTTTTGTGCCAAATGGAACTTTTCGAACCCCTATATATTGTTGCAGACTATGGCGTCGCGCGTCCTTTGGCCGCGCAAAGCACGCTGTGCAACTTTGGTTCGGCGCAAGATCTCCGGCGAAATCGATCCCGATTTTCGCGGTCACGCGCCAAGGCAGCCTGTCTGGCCGAGAGGGGACATTTGGTCATGAATATTCTGTTGAAGCGCGTTCTCGACCGCTTGGTGCGCACCGGCAATCTTAGGGTAACCGGCCCCAAGGGCACGGCGGTGGTTTTCGGCGACGGCAGCGGCGAACCGGTGCACATGCACATCAAGACCGCGCATGCCGAGCGCGCCATCACCTTCGATCCGATGCTGGCGGTGCCTGAAGCCTACATGGACGGCGAACTCGACATTCTCGAGGGCGGCGTGCTGGGCGTGATGCGCATCGCCTTCCAGAACATGGGCAGCGGCGGCATCGACGCCACCTGGTCGAAGGC
>NZ_RZPW01000333.1:0-6426 GCF_003998455.1 Mesorhizobium sp. M7A.F.Ca.CA.001.08.2.1
GGGCCGCGGCCACCGACACCATCTGCTTCGGCGACACGTCCATCAGATCGACGTTTTCGCGCGGCGCCATCATCACTTCGCCGGCACTGCGGCAAATGACGAATTCGTCGACGAAACCACCGTTCTTGTCGAGCTCGGCGTTGGCCTGCGCAACATGGTGCTTGGCCTCTTCCATCGCCGAGAGATAGACGACGTCATTGGTCAGCTTGCCGTCGACGATCTTGCGGTACGGGCTCTCGATGAAGCCGTACTTGTTGACGCGTGCGAAGGTGGCCAGCGAGTTGATCAGACCGATATTCGGGCCTTCCGGCGTCTCGATCGGGCAGATGCGGCCGTAATGCGTCGGGTGCACGTCGCGCACTTCGAAGCCGGCGCGCTCGCGGGTCAGACCGCCCGGTCCAAGCGCCGAGAGGCGGCGCTTGTGGGTGATCTCCGACAGCGGGTTGGTCTGGTCCATGAACTGCGACAGCTGCGAGGAACCGAAGAACTCGCGCACGGCGGCAGCCGCCGGCTTGGCGTTGATCAGGTCCTGCGGCATGACCGTGTCGATCTCGATCGAGGACATACGCTCCTTGATCGCACGCTCCATGCGCAGCAGGCCGACGCGGTACTGGTTTTCCATCAGCTCGCCGACCGAACGTACGCGGCGGTTGCCGAGATTGTCGATGTCGTCGATCTCGCCCTTGCCGTCGCGCAGTTCAACCAGCGTCCTGACCACGGCCAGGATGTCGTCCTTGCGCAGCACGCGCACGGTGTCCTCGGCCTTCAGTTCGAGGCGCATGTTCATCTTGACGCGGCCGACGGCCGACAGATCGTAGCGCTCGCTATCGAAGAACAGCGAGTTGAACATGGCTTCGGCGGTTTCAAGCGTCGGCGGCTCGCCGGGGCGCATGACACGATAGATGTCGAACAGCGCGTCCTGGCGGCTCTCGTTCTTGTCGACGTTGAGCGTGTTGCGGATATAGGCGCCGACATTGACGTGGTCGATGTCGAGAACCTTGATCTCCTCTTCGCCGGTGCCGAGCAGCACCTTCAGCGTCTTCTCGTCGATCTCGTCACCGGCCTCGAGGAAGATCTCGCCGGTGGCGTAGTTGACGATGTCCTCGGCCAGATAGTTGCCGAGCAGGTCCTCGTCGGTCGCCTTGATCGCCTTCAGACCCTTTTCGCCAAGCGCCCGTGCCTGGCGTGCGGTGATCTTCTTGCCGGCCTCGACGACGACTTCGCCGGTATCGGCATCGACAAGGTCGCCGACAGCCTTGAGGCCGCGGAAACGCTCGACGTTGAACGGAATGCGCCAATGGTCGCCGGCACGCTTGTAGGTGATCTTGTTGTAGAAGGTCGACAGGATCTCTTCGCCGTCCATGCCGAGCGCCATCAGCAGCGACGTCACCGGAATCTTGCGGCGGCGATCGATGCGGGCGTGCACGACGTCCTTGGAATCGAACTCGATGTCGAGCCACGAACCGCGATACGGGATGACGCGCGCGGCAAACAGAAGCTTGCCCGACGAGTGCGACTTGCCCTTGTCATGGTCGAAGAAGACGCCCGGCGAACGGTGCATCTGCGAAACGATGACGCGCTCGGTGCCGTTGACGATAAAGGTGCCGTTCAAGGTCATGAGCGGCATGTCGCCCATGTAGACGTCCTGCTCCTTGATGTCCTTGATGGACTTGGCGCCGGTGTCCTCGTCGATATCGAACACGATGAGGCGCAGCGTCACCTTGAGCGGCGCGGCATAGGTGAGGTCGCGCTGACGGCATTCGTCAACGTCGAATTTCGGTCCTTCGAACTCGTACTTCACGAACTCCAGCATGGAGGAGCCGGAAAAATCGGAGATCGGGAAGACCGACTTGAAAACGGCCTGCAGCCCCTCGTCCGGACGCCCACCCTTGGGCTCCGCCACCATCAGGAACTGGTCATAGGATGCCTTCTGAACCTCGATCAGGTTCGGCATCTCCGCAACTTCCGGAATTTTTCCGAAGAACTTGCGTACGCGTCTGCGGCCATTGAAAGTCTGGGTCTGGGCCATCGTCGCTCCTTAGCTCTAAACTCGGGACGAGCCTCGCCGCGGCTCGCCTTGCATACTGGGCCACCTTGGCGGCAACCCTCTGTCTGTTTTCCCGGCGCCTGTCGGCGGCCGGCTAGAACGGGAGAAAACCCGTTTCCTGAAGGCCGGTTTTCGGCCCTCAGGAAAGAGGTTCTCGCAGATCTCGCGTTACGCGCTCTCCCTTCGGGCGAAGGGAGTGGCGGACGGCGCGAGGCCGCCCGCCGCTTTTACGCTTACTTCAGTTCGACCTTGGCGCCGGCTGCTTCCAGCTGGGCCTTGAACTTGTCAGCGTCGGCCTTGGAAACGGCTTCCTTGACCGGCTTCGGAGCCGCTTCAACCAGATCCTTGGCTTCCTTGAGGCCAAGACCGGTGATGGCGCGGACTTCCTTGATGACGTTGATCTTCTGAGCGCCTGCGTCGGTGAGGACGACGTCGAATTCCGTCTTTTCCTCGGCCGGAGCAGCAGCGGCCGCAGCGCCGCCAGCAGCGGCAACCGCCACCGGAGCAGCAGCCGAAACGCCCCACTTTTCTTCCAGAAGCTTCGACAGCTCGGCCGCCTCGAGGACGGTCAGCTTCGAAAGGTCGTCTACGATCTTTGCGAGATCAGCCATTGTTGTGTTCCTTCATAAGGTTCGAACGTGTGTTTGTGATAGCGAGGAACGGCCTCATGCCGCCTCGTCCTTCCGGGCGTAAGCGCCGATGACGCGCGCGACCGAGGCCGCTGGCGCATTGACGATCTGGGCGATCCGGGTTGCCGGCGTGGCGATCATGCCAACCAGCCTGGCGCGCAGCTCATCGAGCGACGGAAGTGTGGCGAGTGCCTTCACACCGTCGGCATTGAGCGAGGTGGTGCCCATTGCGCCGCCGAGAATGACGAGCTTGTCATTTCCCTTGGCGAAATCGGACGCGACCTTCGGCGCCGCAATCGGATCCTCCGAATAAGCAATCAGCGTCTGTCCCTTGAACAGCTCGATGATCGATGCGGAGTCCGTGCCCTGAAGAGCGATTTTGGCGAGACGGTTCTTCGCGACTTTGACGGTGCCACCGGCAGCGCGCATTTTCGACCGAAGGTCGTTCATTTGCGCGACGGTGATACCGGCGTAGTGGGCCACGACCACTGAACCTGCGTTCGAGAACGCACCGTTCAGGCCCGTGACGAGTTCGCGTTTTTCCGCTCTGTCCACTGCCTATCTCCAGTTGACCCCAATCCTGTTAACGGGAACATCCCATTGACGAGGACAGGCGTCGGGTTGCCTTTTGTCGGCCGGGCCATCCAGTAACGGATCTCCCGAACGACGCTCGAGGATCCTGCCCCCTTTCGCCACATCGACAATCAAGCCGGCGATGCGCAGACAAAAGGCAAACACGGTTCGAACCTTTCATTGGAGCAATCGCTCCGTTGTCCGGTCTTCACCCGTCTCATGCAGGCCCAAATCGAATTAAGGCTTCTGGGCCGCCTGCAATCTCGGACAGGATGTCCGGAAACCTTTCGGCTTCCGGTACCGGGCCGCCGACAAGTCGGAGGTCCGGAATTCACTTGCGGATCAGCCGCTTGGCGGCCGATCCAAATGTTCGTATCAGGACGCGTTGAGCGTCGCGACGTCGAGCTTGAGGCCCGGGCCCATCGTCGAGGTGACCGACACCTTCTTGACGTAGTTGCCCTTGGCGCCAGTCGGCTTTGCCTTGGTCACCGCATCGGCGAAGGCGCGGATGTTCTCCTCCAGGGCCTTGACGTCGAACGAGACCTTGCCGACGCCGGCATGGACGATGCCAGCCTTCTCGACACGGAACTCGACGGCGCCGCCCTTGGACGCCTTGACGGCGGCGGCAACGTCGGTGGTGACGGTTCCGACCTTCGGGTTCGGCATCATGCCGCGCGGGCCGAGCACCTTGCCCAGACGGCCGACCAGCGGCATCATGTCCGGCGTGGCGATGCAGCGATCGAAATCGATCGTGCCCTTCTGGACGATGTCGACCAGATCCTCGGCACCAACGATGTCGGCGCCGGCAGCGCGCGCTTCGTCGGCCTTGTCGCCACGGGCGAACACGGCGACACGTACCGAGCGGCCGGTGCCGTTCGGCAGGTTGACCACGCCGCGGACCATCTGGTCGGCATGACGCGGGTCGACGCCGAGGTTCATGGCGACTTCGATGGTCTCATCGAACTTCACCGAGGAACGGTCCTTGAGCAGCTTCAGCGCATCACCCAGGGCATAAGCCTTGTTGGGATCGATGCCTTCGCGGGTCTTCGATACACGCTTTGCAATCTTTGCCATGATCTTAGCCCACCACTTCCAGACCCATCGAGCGGGCGGAGCCCTCGACCATGCGCATGGCCGCTTCGACGTCGTTTGCGTTCAGGTCTTTCATCTTCGCGGTGGCAATCTCGCGGACCTTGTCACGCGAAACCGTACCGGCCTTGACCTTACCCGGCTCCTTGGAACCAGAGGTCAGGTTCGCCGCCTTCTTCAGGAAGTAGCTCACCGGCGCCGTCTTCATGACGAAGGTGAAGGACTTGTCCTGATAGTAGGTGATGACAACCGGAACCGGCGATCCCTTTTCCATTTCCTGGGTCTGCGCGTTGAACGCCTTGCAGAACTCCATGATGTTGATGCCACGCTGACCAAGCGCCGGGCCGATCGGGGGAGACGGCGTAGCCGATCCCGCTTTCACCTGGAGCTTGAGCTGGCCTGCAATTTTCTTAGCCATCTCTTTTCCTGCCTTTGTCTATGCCGGTCATGCCGGCGGTTGCAGTCTGGTGGTGCGATCCATGCGGCCGGCTAAAGCCGCATTCGTCTCCCACCGTTCTCAGGCCGCGCTTCCGCGCCGCCTCCCCTGATCGCCAAACCGGCTTCAGGGATTTCGGATCAGCCCTTTTCGACCTGCCCGAATTCCAGATCGACAGGCACGGCGCGCCCGAAGATCGAAACTTCCACCTTGAGCCGCGCCCGCTCCTCGTCCACTTCCTGGACGAAACCGTTGAACGACGCGAAGGGACCATCCGAAACGCGGATCGCTTCGCCGATCTCGAACGTGACCGAGGGCTTGGGCCGCTCGACGCCTTCCTGGACCTGGTTCAGGATGCGCTGCGCTTCCGCCTCGGTGATCGGCACCGGCTTGGAATCACCCAGGAAGCCGGTGACCTTCGGCGTGTTCTTGACCAGCGAGAACACGGCATCGGTCAGATTGGCCTTCAGCAGCACATAGCCCGGGAAGAACTTGCGCTCGGCATCGACCTTGCGGCCGCGGCGAACTTCGACGACCTTCTCGGTCGGAACCACGATCTGGTGGATGTCGGCAGACAGGCCCTTCTGCTTGGCCTTGTTCTCGATATCCTCGGCGACCTTCTTTTCAAAGTTCGAATAGGCGTGGACGATGTACCAGCGCGCGGTCATTTCAAGACTTCTCCGTAATCGCCGGACTTAGCGTCCGATGCCCAGAATCTGTTCGACCGCGAGGCCCATGAGCTGATCAGCGGTGAAGAAAAAGATCATCGCGATCACTGCGAAGGCCAGAACCATCACCGTCGAGATCATCGTTTCGCGCCGCGACGGCCAAGTCACCTTGGCGGTCTCCGCGCGAACCTGCTGGAGAAAGACGAAAGGATTTGTGGTTTTCGAAGCCATATGCCGCTCTGTCTTCAAGACCCGTTGGCCGGGTCTCCTGGATGATCCCGCTGGCCGGGACGTGCCGCCTGAGCGAATTTCGCGCCGAATCAGCGCAATCATTTCGCCCATGCAAATCAGACGCGTAAAGCCGGTTTCCCAGCTCCACGCGTCGCGTGTCTGTTTCGTCTACATAAAACCGATTCTTGATCCACGCAAGTGGCAAGTCTCCGCTTTATGACCAAACACCGCCTCGGAACCATCCAGTCGTTCCGTCCCGGCTATGGCGCTCTTATGCCCCAATCGACCCTATATGGCAAGCGGGTCGCCGATTTTCAAAGGCCGGACCATGGAAATATCGTTTTGAACGCCATTCCGAAACGGCGAGACATTGGGTTGAATGCCATTCAGGGAATGGCACGGGCAGCAGGGCTCGAACCTACGACCTGCGGTTTTGGAGACCGCCGCTCTACCAACTGAGCTATGCCCGTACGTGCGCATGTCGGCGCAGCAGGCGCTTCCTAAAAGCTTCCGCACGCTCTGTAAAGAGCGGTTTGCATGCAAACACGCCTTAACCTCTGCGCCAGAAATCGGGATAGTCGACAACCAGCCCGTTGCGGTCGATTTCAAGTTCCCGCCTGAAGTCGCTGGCGCGCGATTCATAGAGATATCGCCTGCCCTCTTCGAGGCATGTGTAGCGCTGCGGGTTGGCGACGACCGTGAGGGCGGGGAAGTCGATGAAGGCAGTGGTTATCTCGGCACTCTGCCCGGCGG
>NZ_RZPW01000334.1:0-6424 GCF_003998455.1 Mesorhizobium sp. M7A.F.Ca.CA.001.08.2.1
GACCAAGGCGTTCTTCAAGCCGACCGCCGACGCGCTCGGCATCACCATCAAGGAGGACACCACCAACGGCCTCGACGACGTCCGGCTGCAGGTAACCGGCAATGCAGTGAAATGGGACATCACCGAACTTGGCGCCGACGAATGCGCGCGCGGTTCGAAGGAAGGGCTGTTCGAGAAGCTCGACTACGGCATTATCGACAAGAGCGGCATCAACCCCAAGCTCGTCCATGACGACTGGGTAGGCATATCCTACACCTCCGTCGTGCTGATCTACCGCACAGACGTCTTCGGCGACAAAGGCCCCAAGACCTGGGCCGACTTCTGGAACGTGGAAAAGTTTCCGGGACGGCGCGCGTTGAGCGGCAGCCAGGCGACCGAAACGCTGAGCGTCGCGGCTCTCGCCTCGGGCCTGCCGATCGACAAGGTCTATCCCGTGGATGTCGACGGCGCGCTGAAATCGGTCGACAAGATCCGTGGCCATGTCGACGCCTGGTGGACCTCCGGCGCTCAGGCCATGCAATTGGTCAAGGATGGCGAGGTCGACATGGCAAGCATCTGGAACGGCCGTGCCGGCACCTTGAAGAAGGAAGGCGCGCCGGTCAGCTTCTCCTTTGACCAGGGCGTGCTGACCGCCGACTGCATGGTCATCCCCAAGGGTGCCAAGAACAAGGAAGCCGCGATGAAGGCGCTTGCGATGTTCGTCAGCCCGCAGCTGCAGGCCAATCTGCCGCTCTACGTCGACAATGGCCCAGTAAACGAGAAGGCTTTCGAGACCGGCAAGATCCCGCAGGACAGGATCAAGGACATCAATTCGGCGCCCGAAAACGTCAAGAAGCAGGTGTTGCAGGATGCAGAATTCTGGCGCGACAATCTGGTCGAGGCGACGGAAAAGTTCAACAACCTGGTCCAGCAATAGGCTGCGGACACAAGCTTACGGCGGGCAGCGTAACCAGCCACTGCCTCGCCACCTGTTCTCTGCGGCTAAGGAGCGAAAAATCTTGTCCATTGCGCCATCCGCGTTGCCCATCGGCATGCGCGGGATCGAGAAACGATTTGGCAGCGTGCCTGTGCTGCGCGACCTTAACCTCGATGTCGAGGCCGGCGAATTCCTGACGCTGCTCGGCCCTTCCGGTTCCGGCAAGACGACGCTGCTGATGATCCTGGCCGGTTTCGTGCGGGCCAATGCCGGCTCGATCAGGGTCGGCGGCGACGAGATCATCACCACGCCGCCGCACAAGCGCAACATCGGCATGGTGTTCCAGAACTACGCGCTGTTTCCGCACATGAACGTCTTCCACAACATCGCCTTTCCGCTGAAGCAGCGCGGCGTCGCCGCCGCCGAGACGGCCGAACGTGTCGAGAAGGCGCTCGATCTGGTGAAATTGCAGGGCCTGGGCGAGCGCCGGATCGACCAGCTCTCCGGCGGCCAGCGACAGCGTGTGGCGCTGGCGCGCGCCATCGTCTTCGAGCCGCGCATCGTGCTGATGGACGAACCCTTGTCGGCGCTCGACAAGGGCCTGCGCGAGCACATGCAGATCGAGCTGCGCGCCCTGCATCGCCGGCTCGGCATGACCACCGTCTATGTCACGCACGACCAGCGCGAAGCCATAACCATGTCCGACCGCATCGCGGTCATGAACGCCGGGCGCATCGAACAACTCGACAAGCCTGAAACCCTCTACGCCAGGCCGCAAACGCGATTTGTAGCCGGCTTCATCGGCGAATCGAATTTCATTCCGGTCGAGTGCCGCAACGGCTCCGTCTGGTACGAGGACCGGAGAATCCATACCGCGGCACCAGTGCCGGCGGCAGGCCAGCACCTGATGGTGGTGCGGCCGGAAAAGCTGCGGCTCCTGGCAGACGCCGAACCGACAAGCGGCGTCAACGTGCTCGAGGCGAAAGTCAGCGACATCATCTATCAGGGCGACAGCTTCGTCTGCTACGCGGCGTTGCGCGACGGCCGCCAGCTGACTTTGCGCGACTATTGCCGCAGCGATGTGCTGGCCAAAATGCCGGCGCCCGGCCAGCCAGTCTCATTCGGTCTCGATGCGCAGGACACGATCCTGGTGGCGGCAGACTGATGAGCGCGCAGCCCGCCCTCATGGAAGAGATCGGCAGCGCCGCAGGCCGGGAGCTCAACACGCAGGGACTTCACGCCGACGCCCGGCGTGAATCACTACGGCTGCTGGCGCTGTTGTCGCCAAGCCTGCTTCTGGTCTTCGCCATCATCATCGTGCCGATCGGCTGGCTGTTCTGGCTGTCGCTGTTCGACGAAGCGGGCGGCTTCAGCGCCGCCAATTATGCGCGATTCTTCGAGCAGGCCTCCTACATCAAGACCTTCATCACCACCTTCAAGGTCGCCTTCATCGTCACCGGCGCCTGCGTGCTGCTCGGCTATCCCTTGGCCTACATGCTGTCGCAACTGCCGCGGCGGGCGGCTTCGATCTGCCTGATCTTCGTCATCCTGCCGTTCTGGACATCGGTTCTGGTGCGCACCTATGCCTGGCTGGTGATCCTGCAGCGCAAGGGACTGATCAACAGCTGGCTGATCGATCTCGGAATCATCAGCCAGCCGCTATCGCTCGCCAACAATTTTTCCGGCGTCGTCATCGGCATGACGCATATCTTGCTGCCGTTCCTGGTGCTGCCGCTCTACGCTTCGATGAAGACCATCGACACCGACTGCCTGCGCGCCGGCATGAATCTCGGCGCCGGCCCGACTGCCACCTTCCGGCAGATCTTCTTTCCGCTGTCGCTGCCAGGCCTCGCCTCGGGCGTGGTCATCGTCTTCGTGCTCTGCCTGGGCTTCTTCGTCACGCCGGCTTTGATGGGCGGCGGCAAGGTCATCATGTGGGCGATGCGCATGGAACAGACCACCAGCCTCTATTCAAACTGGGGCGCGGGTGCAGCACTGGGCGTGGTGCTGCTGGTGGTGACGCTGGCGCTTCTCGGCCTGTTCCAGTGGCTGCTCGGCGCGCGTGCCACCGGCGTGTGGAGTTCACGATGAGTAGGGATCTCGGCCTGCCTATCTCGCACCGGCAACGCCTATGGCTCTATTGCCTCGGCGGCCTCGTGCTGCTGTTCCTGATCGCACCGTCGATCATCATCGTCATCATGTCGTTTTCCGATTCGACGCTGCTGCAATTCCCGCCGCAGCAATGGTCGCTGCGCTGGTACCAGGCCTATTTCGGGTCGCTGGAGTGGCGCGATGCCACGATCGTCTCGGTCAAGGTGGCTGTCATGACAGTGCTGGTGGCGACGCCGCTCGGCACCGCGGCCGCCTATGCCATCAACCGGGGCACGCTGCGCTTCAACGGCACCATCAACGCGCTGCTGACGGCGTCGCTGATCGTCCCTGTGATCCTGATCGGCATCGGCACCTTCTTTCTCTATGCGCGCATCGGCCTCAACAACACGCTGACCGGCCTGGTCATCGCGCATACGGTGCAGGCGCTGCCGTTGGTGGTGCTGACCGTGCTGTCGGGATTGCGCTCCTACGACATGAACCAGGAGCGCGTGGCGCGCAGCCTCGGCGCCGGCCGCGTCGCCGCCTTCTGGCAGGTGACGATGCCGCAGATGCGCTTCTCGATTGTCTCGGGCGCGCTGTTTGCCTTCATCACCTCCTTCGACGAAGTGGTGGTTTCGCTGTTCATATCGGGCGGCGAGACGACGACATTGACGCGCCGTATGTTCAATGCGCTGCGCGACCAGATCGACCCGACGATCGCCGCCATCTCGACCTGCCTGATCGTTCTGTCGGTCGTGCTGTTGTCGGTTGCGCAGATCTTCGGCCGGCGGCATTGATTTCACCAGATCAATTCGCAGTGACCAATTTGCAGAAGTGACTAGGGGATATTCAGACAGAATGCGTGATTTCCAGTTTCCCGGCCGCTCGCCGGTTCGGGCCACCGAGGCGGTTGCCGCGACCTCGCATCCGCTTGCAACGCTTGCGGCCATCGACATGCTGCGCTCCGGCGGCAATGCCATGGACGCCGCGGTCTGCGCCGCCGCCGTGCAGGGTGTGGTCGAGCCGCAATCGACGGGCATCGGTGGCGACTGCTTCGTGCTTTATTCTCCCGGAGGACAAGGCAATGTGCTGGCCTTCAACGGCTCGGGGCGAGCGCCGGCCAGGGCGACGGTCGGCTGGTATCTCGAAAAAGGCTTCGACCGCATCCCGCTGCAGGGTCCGCATGCGGTCACCGTACCGGGCGCCGTCGACGCCTGGAGCCGCCTGCTCGAAGACCATGGCCGCAAGGGCGTTGCCGAGGCGCTGGCGCCGGCCATTCACTATGCCGAGAACGGCTATGTCGTGCACGACCGCGTCGCCTTCGACTGGGCCGAGCCGGAGACCGACCTGTCGGCCGACGAGCATGCCGCGCGCATCTTCCTGCCCGGCGGCAGGGCGCCGAAGGCGGGTGACGTCCATCGGCAGCCGGAACTGGCGGCGACCTTGCGCATCATCGCCAAACACGGCCGGTCCGGTTTCTACGAAGGCGCGGTCGCCGACGATATGGTGAGCCGGCTCAACGAATTGGGCGGACTTCATACGGCCGAGGATTTTGCCGCGACCAGAGGCGACTATGTGGCGCCGGTCAGCACCTCCTATGGCGGCCATGAGATCCACCAGATGCCGCCGAACAATCAGGGGCTGACGGCGCTTTTGATGCTCAATTTGCTGTCGGGCTTCGAGCTTGGCGGGCTCGACCCCAATGGCGCCGAACGCCTGCATCTGGAGATCGAGGCCGGGCGCCTGGCTTACCGCGACCGCGACCGCTATGTCGGCGACCAGGACCATGTCCCGGTGCCCCTGAAGCAGCTCCTGTCCGGCGCCTATGCCGACCGGCTACGCGCCGAGATCGACCGCGACCGCGCCATGACGCATCTGCCGCGCGTCGAGCTGCCCGGCAGCGACACGGTCTATATCTCCATCGTCGACCGCGACCGCAACGCGGTCTCCTTCATCAACTCGACCTATTATTCGTTCGGCAGTGGCGTCGTCGGCCCGAAGACCGGTATCGTGCTGCAGAACCGTGGTTCGAGCTTCCGCCTCGACCCGGCGCATCCGAACGCGATCGCGCCGGGCAAGCGGCCGATGCACACGATCATGCCGGGCATGGCGACGAAGAACGGCCGCGTGGTGATGCCGTTCGGCGTCATGGGCGGCGGTTACCAGCCGTTTGGCCATGTCCACCTGCTCACCAACATGATCGATTTCGGCATGGACCCGCAGCAGGCACTGGATGCGCCGAGGGTGTTTTACAACGATGACACAGTGGAAGCCGAGCGTGGCGTTCCCACTGATGCAACCGAGGGCCTGCGCCGGCGCGGCCACCGCATCGCCGAACCGCATCATCCGCTTGGCGGCGGGCAAGTGGTGCTGATCGACTGGGAGAAGGGGACGCTGACCGGCGCTTCCGATCCGCGCAAGGATGGTTTGGCGCTTGGCTATTGAGGCGATCCGTTGTCCAATGGCGCCCATATCGAGGCAAGCCCGTCAGAAGGGCTCTCGCCAGTAATCGTTCGAAATCCAGCCGGTGATCATGACCCAAACTGAAACCCACGCAGATCTCTCCCGCCGTCTCGCCGCCGGCGCCGACGACGCCCCCGCCATTCTGGCGCCCGACAGGGCAACGCTCAGCCATGGCGGATTGCGCAGCATGATCGCCGACACGGCAAAACAGCTGCATGCGCGCGGCATCGGCCGCGGCGACAGGGTGGCGATCGTGCTGCCGAACGGGCCCGAGATGGCCACCGCCTTCGTCGCCGTGGCGGCCGCCGCCTCGACGGCGCCGCTCAACCCCACCTACCGGGCCGACGAGCTCGATTTCTACCTGACCGACATCGGCGCCAAGGCGATCCTTGTCGCGGAGGGTGAGACCGGCCCCGCGGTGACGGTGGCCGAACGCCTCGGCATCGGCGTGCTGCGGCTTGTCGTGCAGCCCGGCACACCCGCCGGCAGTTTTGCTATCGAGGGCGCGGCGATCGGACCGAAGGCCGCGCCCGACATGGCGCAAGACAGCGACATTGCGCTGCTGCTGCATACCTCCGGCACGACATCGCGTCCAAAACTGGTGCCGCTCAGCCATGCCAACATCGCGGCCTCGGCAGCTCATATCGGCGGCACGCTTGGCCTGACGGCCGATGACCGTTGCCTCAATATCATGCCGCTGTTCCACATTCACGGCCTGATCGCGGCCGTGCTGTCGTCGCTGGCTGCCGGCGGCAGCATCTACTGCACGCCGGGTTTCAACGCGCTGCGCTTCTTCCAGTGGCTGAGCGAGGCGCAGCCGAGCTGGTACACGGCGGTGCCGACCATGCATCAGGCGATCCTGGCCCGCGCGGCGCGCAACACCGAGGCGCTGGCGGCGGCGCGCCTGCGCTTCATCCGCTCGTCCTCGGCGTCGCTGCCGGCGCAGGTAATGAC
>NZ_RZPW01000335.1:0-6418 GCF_003998455.1 Mesorhizobium sp. M7A.F.Ca.CA.001.08.2.1
CTGTAATATTTTCTGAGGTCCTCGATCTTGAGCACCGGCGCGCCGGGCACGACGCGCTCATTGACCTTCTTGGCACCGGGTGGCAGCGCTTCCCAGTCGATCTCGTTGAAGCGCACGCAGCGCGAGAAATGGCCTTCGTGACCAGCGACCTCGATCATCGGGATTTCGGCGGCGTTGCAGACACCCTCGACGAAATGGTGGCAGCGCGGGCCGAAATTGCAGCCCTTGGGCCGCTCGTGCGGCAGCGGCAGCTGTCCGGGGATGGAGATCAGCGGCCGTGAGTTCTTGTCGGCGCCCGGCAGCGGGATCGAGCGGAACAGCCCTTGCGTATAGGGGTGGCGCATCCGGTCGAACACGTCCTTGATCTTGCCGGTCTCCACCGCTTCGCCCGAATACATCACCGTGATGCGATCGCAGGTTTCCAGGATCAGGCCGAGATTGTGCGACACGAAGATCATCGACGTGCCGAACTTTTCGCCCAGCCCCTTGACCAGATCGACGATGCCCGCCTCCACCGTCACGTCGAGCGCCGTCGTCGGCTCGTCGAGCAAAAGCAGCGCCGGCTTCGACAGCAGCGCCATGGCAATGACGATGCGCTGCTGCTGGCCGCCGGAGAGCTGGTGCGGATAGGAGCGCATCATACGCTCGGGATCGGGCAATTTGACCGAGCGCACCATATCGAGGGCGCGTTTATAGGCCTCTTCCTTCGACACCTTGTCGTGGATCAGCGGCACTTCCATCAGCTGCTGGCCGACCTTCATCGCCGGGTTCAGGCTCGCCATCGGCTCCTGGTAGATCATGGCGATCTTGTTGCCGCGGATGGAACGCAACTCCTCGTCGGAGAGTTCGCCCATGTCCTTGCCCTGGAACTTGATCTTGCCGCCGACGATCTTCCCGATGTTGGAGAGGTCGCGCATGATGCCGAGCGACACGGTCGACTTGCCGCAGCCGGATTCGCCGACGATGCCCATCGCCTCGCCCGGCATGACGGTGCAGGAAAAATCCATGACCGCCGGTATCTCGCCCTTGCGGGTGAAGAAGGAGATCGACAGGTTCTCGATCTCGATGATCGGCCCTTTGGTTGGCCCGGGGGTCGGCTTGGCGGGATTTCGAACTGCCTCGTTCATGGGTCGCTCCAATCCTGGTTCTTCCAGGCCTGTTTCTCTCAGGCCCATCGGGTCGAAACCCGCGACATCAGTCTTTCATCGATTGTTCGCGCAGCGAGTCGGCGAGCAGGTTCAAGCCCAGCACGAACGACATCAGTGCGATGGTCGGCGGCAGCGCCGGATGGATGAAGGAGCGCAGCAGGCGGCTGGCGTCCTTGATCGCGGTGCCCCAGTCCGGACTTTCCGGCGCCAGGCCAAGGCCGAAATAACCGAGCGTGCCGAGCAGGATCGTGGTGTAGCCGATGCGCAGGCAGGCATCGACGATCAATGGCCCGCGCGCATTGGGCAGGATCTCCCACAGCATGATGTACCAGGGCGATTCACCGCGCGTCTGCGCCGCCGCCACATAGTCGCGCGTCTTGATGTCCATCACCAGGCCACGCACGATGCGGAACACGCCGGGGCTGGAGGCGAACACCACCGCCACGAAGATGTTGAGCTGGTTTGGATCGATATGGACGATGTGCAGCGGGTCCTTATCGAACACAAGGCCGAGATAGATCCAGCCACCGAGGATCAGGGTGATGCCGAGCAGGATGTAGAGCCGGTCGGGCCGGTTCTTGTAGCGGGTCCAGAACAGCACGCTGAAGAAGATGATCGGAAACAGGAAGAACACGCCGGCCATGCCGTACGGGATCGGCGTGTCCATGATACCCGGCGTCACCAAGAGGTAGAACAGCAGGATCACCGGGAAGGCGAGCACAAGGTTGGCCAGGAACGACAGCACGGTGTCGATCTTGCCGCCGTAATAGCCGGCGGGCAGGCCGAGCGTGATGCCGACCATCAGCGCGAAGCCGGTCGCGGCAGGCGCGATGATCAGCACGATCTGGCTGCCATAGACCATGCGCGAAAACACGTCGCGCGCCAGCTTGTCGCCGCCGAACAGATAGGTCAGCCCCGACTGCGGTTCGACGGCGCCCGGCAGCACGTCCTTCATGATCGGAATCTGGGCCAGCGGATCGAAGGGCGATATGGTCGCGGCGAAGATCGCCGTGAACAGCCAGAACAGGCAGATGCCGACGCCGACGATGCCGACACCGCTGTCGAACAGCTGGCCGTAGAGCGCCAGCTTCTTCTTGTAGGCGAAGCTCGCGCCCATGACGATGACGAGCGCGATCCAGACCGGCCAGAAGCGCGACAGCACTTCGAAAACGACGGTGAAGCCACTGATGTATTGAACCGGCATCGGCTTCGCTCCCTACTGAACTCTGATACGCGGATTGAGAAATGCGTAGCCGACATCGGAAATGAGCTGCGTGATCAAGACGATGAACACCGAGACCAGCGAGCAGCCGAGCAAAAGGTCGATATCGTTGTTGCCGGCCGCCTCGACCAGCGTGTAGCCGAAGCCCTGGTAGCGGAACATCACCTCGACGATGACGACGCCGGTGAGCAGCCAAGGGAACTGCAGCATGATGACGGTGAACGGTGCGATCAGCGCGTTGCGCAAGGCATGTTTGACCACCACGCTGCCGAAGGAGAGACCCTTCAACCGCGCGGTACGGATATATTGCTGCGTCATCACTTCGACCATCGAAGCTCGCGTCATGCGGGCGATATAGCCGATGCCGTAGATCGCCAGCGTCATCACCGGCAGTGTGAAATTGTAGAAGGTGATGCCCTGGCTGGCCGAAGCCGCCGAGCCGTTCAGCCAGCCTAGCCATGAGGCGAAGATGACGGTGAAGATGACGCCCGACACATATTCAGGCGTCGCCGTCGAGGCGATCGACGCCACGGACAGCACCCGGTCGGTTCGCGACCCCTCACGCATGCCGGCCAGAATGCCGATCAGCAGCGAGATCGGCACCATCACCGCCAGCACCCAGAACATCAGGATGCCGGTAGCGCCGAGTGCCGGAAACAGTTTTGAGGCGACGGTCGCCTTGAACTTGGTCGAGCAGCCGAAATCGCCCTGGAAAACGCCGGCAAAGGTCGGCACTAGCGGATCGTTGCAGAAGGAGAAACGCTGCGCCGGCTTACCGGTCGCCGGGTCGGTTACCGGCTGCTTGGGCAAGACACCAAGCCACTGGCCGTAGCGGACGAAGAAGTTCTGCCGGTAGCCATGGTTGACCAGCCAGCTCTCGAGCTGCTCGGCCGACGTATGCATTTCGGTCTGGCTGATCGCCAGCTTCTTCAGATTGGGTTCGAGGTTGATCAGGAAGAAGACGACCATGGTCAGGCACAGCATCGTCAATGCCATGGTGCCAAGACGCCTGATAACGAAGGAAAGCATGGCGGCCCCCTGCCGATGGGTTGGGGTTTGAGCCGGCTATGAAAGCCAACCCTGCCGTGACCGGCGGGGCTGGCTGTCAAACAGGCCTTCGGATGCGATCAACCCTGTTTTTGTTGCATGGCCTTGCCCGCGAGTCCGCAACTTTTTTGAGAATGTGCGGACCAGCAGGGACGGACAATGCAAAGAGCGAGGGAAGGGAGCGAGCCCCTTCCCTCCATGTCGATGCGATATCAAGCCTGGTCGAGCCAGACCTTGCCGTAGTCGCGCTCGAAGGTCGGGTGCATCTTATAGTTCTGCACCGCCTTCACCGAGTGGCTGTAGAGCTTGCGCCAGTACGGCTGGATCATGATGCCGGAATCCTGCAGGATCTGCTCGATGTCCTTCATCATGTCCTTGCGCTTGGCGGCGTCGGCAACGGCGAGCGCCGCATTGAGCTTGGCATCCCAGTCCGGATTCGACCAGCCGGCCTCGTTCCAGGCCTCGCCGGTGCGATAGGCGATGGCCAGAACCTGGACGCCGAGCGGACGCATGTTCCAGTTGGTCATCGACAGCGGATACTTCGTCCAGTCGTTCCAGAACGTGGAACCCGGCAGAACGGTGCGCTTCACCTTGATGCCGGCGTCGCGCAGCTGGGCGGCGATCGCATCGCCGGTGTTCTTGTGCCAGTCTTCGTCGACGGTGATCAGCTCGTGTTCGAAGTCGGCTTGGCCGGCTTCCGCCATCAGCGCCTTCGCCTTGGCCGGATCACGGGCAACCTTGGGCAGCTCGTAATATTCCGGATGGATCGAGCAGACATGGTGGTTTTCGGCGACCGAGCCGGCATTGCCGTAGCCGAGCTGCAAGACGACATTGTTGTCGACCGCAAGCTGCAGCGCGTTGCGCACCTTCTGGTCGCCATAGGGCTTGTTGTTGACGTTGGTGCGGCAGACGATGGTCGACGCGGTGACGATTTCCGACTTCACCAGGTCCATGCCGTCGAGGATCGACACATAGTCGGCCGAAGTCTCGAAGTTGGTGTGCACTTCGCCGGCCTCGAAAGCGCTGACCATGGCTGCCGGATCGGTGCCGTAGTCGATGAATTCCAGGCCATCGAGGAACACTTCGCCGTCCCACCACTTGTCATCGGTGCGGCGTTTGTAGACCACCTTCTGACCGACATCGTAGGAGACGAGTTCGAACGGACCGGTGCCGATCGGGCAGGCCTTGAAGTCGCCGCCCTTCTCATCGAAGGTCTTGTGGACGATCAGCCCGGGATAGTCGCACATGTTCGGAATCAGCGCGATGTCCGGCTTGCTGAGCTTAAGCACGACCGTGTGGTCGTCCGGCTTGGTCACGGCGCTTTCGTCGAGCTTGTCGTCCTTGACCAGCGAGCCGAGACGGCCGGGCATGGAATTGCCTTCGGCTTTCTTGTCAGCCCAGCGCTTCAGGTTGAAGATGACGTCATCGGCGGTGAAGGCATCGCCATTCGACCAGGTGACGCCCTTGCGCACATGCAGCGTATACTGCGTGGCGTCGTCGTTGACGTCCCAGCTTTCCAGCAGATAGGGGCGAAACGTGTATTCGGAGGTGTACTTGACCAGCGGCTCCAGCGCCTGGCGCTCGGCATTGGCGATTTCCGACCAGTCGGCCTTGCGCGGGTCCTTGGGATCTTTGATCCACTGGGCGATCTTCAGCGTGCCGCCCTTCTTGCCCTTTACCTCTTCGGCCTTCGCCGGCGTCGGATCGGCGAGGCCGAGCAAGCCGTAAGCCATTGCCGTCGATGCGCCGAAGACGCTGGCCATGGCCAGGAATTCGCGGCGGTCCACCTTGCCTGCCTTGGCTTCTTCGGCCATGGCCAGGATGTGATCCGGAACGCGATCGCCATTACTCTTATAAATTGTCATGACTTAACTCCCATTGTTGGCTTTCCGCCTTTTAACATTCCGCATCCAGGCCATGATGTCAAAGACGGCGTGGATTGAGAACATGTTAGGGAATGTGCAACTTTGAAAGGGGAGCGGTTCGCGTGATAACGACAGTCTTGGCGCAAATTTGCTACTGCCCGACGGATTCTTCTGGAATCGCGATAGTCGATTAAACTGAGACATTTACTCTGGCCCGCACAGCACCAGAATCGATCCACCATGAGGCCAAAAGCCCCGCCGAACTGTCAGTATTCCTTCTCGTAGAAGATGCCGCCCTTGGCTTCGCCGGCATCGTTGGCCTCGCCGCGCAGCTTGACGCCGCGCCCGACATTGAGGTCGATCGTCGCCTTGCCCGAGCCAGGCTTGTCGCCCTTCTGGATGGTGACATAGGTGCGGTCGTTGAGGTATTTGCCGGCCGAAACCGCCGTGCCGCCCTGATCGTCGGTGGTGACGTCGAGATCGTCGACGCCAATGGCGCTGCGCAGGTTTTCCAGCAGCGACGTCGAGCCGCCGACGCCGGCCAGCTGCCCCGCCGCTTCGGCGAGCTGGGCGATCTGCAGCGGCGACAGGTTCGACATCGAGCGGCCGAAGATCAATTGCGCCAGCACCTCATCTTCGGGCAGCGCCGGCACCGAGGAGAAGGTGAACTTCGGATTGGTCGCTTCGCCCGACACCACGATGGTGACGGTGGCGCTGGTCGTCGTCGTGGTCGCCGTCAAATTGAGATAGGGCACCAGCGAGCCGGAAAACCCGACCGTGCCTTCGGTGAAGGTCAGCCGCTTGCCGAGGATCGACAGTCGTCCGCGCTGCAAGGTGAAGGTGCCGCCCGCTTGCGGCGACGAGGCCGGGCCGGTCAGCTTCAGCGAGCCGCCAAGTTCGGCATCAACGCCCCTGCCCTGGATGAAGATCTGATTCGGCGCGTTGACCGTGACATCGAGCGCAAGGCCGCTACCGCCGCCCTTGCCGCTGGTCGTCGGCGGCCGCAGCGCCTTGTCCTGCGCCTTGACCGCGCCCGGCGCGTTCTTGTGCTTGACGTCGAGCGCCGCCAGCGAGCCCGGCAATTTGTCGGGAACGGTGATCACCGTCTTGGCGAGATTGACGGTGCCGGCGATGAC
>NZ_RZPW01000336.1:0-6413 GCF_003998455.1 Mesorhizobium sp. M7A.F.Ca.CA.001.08.2.1
GAGCAGGCGAATGTGCTTAAGCGGCAGGGCTGCCGCCGTGTTCGTGACATACCTTATGCTTGCAAAATCATTTGCCTTCAGCGTCCTGAGATCCGACAGCGCGGCAAAGATGGTCGGCACGCCGGGAAAGCCTGTAACTCTCTCCCTTTCGATGATCGCAAGTATCTGTGCGGGGAAGGCAAACGAGCGCTCGAGGACCAACCGCGCCCCGGTACGGAACGCCATTATCATCTGATAGAGGCCGTAGTCGAAGGCCAGGGGCAAGACATTGAGGATCACGTCGTCTTCGCCAAGCTCAAGGTACGAGGCGATAGACGTGCAGGCTGCCATCATGTTCCTGTGTGTCAGCATCACGCCTTTGGGTTCGCCGGTCGAGCCCGACGTGTAGATGATGGCTGCGAGATCGATATCGATGCGGCGGCGGGCCGGCGCTTTGCCGTGGCCGGCAGCCGCCTCATCCCAGCGCACGGCATGCGGCAATCCCCGGAGCTCGGCGTCGTCCACCTGACCGGAGACGATGAGCCGCCGCAGCGACGGACAGTTACGCGCCGGCTCAGCAAAGACCGGCTGCAAATGTTTGTCGGTGATCAATGCTGCCGGAAGGCAATCGTTGAGCAAATACCCCAGCTTGTCGCTCTTAGTGAGCGGATTGACGACGCACACAACGGCGCTCGCCTTGAGAACCGCCCAGAAGCTGACCACGGTCTCGACGGTGTTGTCGGCGAAGATCATAACGCGGTCACCGGGGGCGACCCCGGACGTGACGAGATGACGGGCGACCGCGCTGGAGCGTGTCTCAAGCTCGTCATAGGTGAGCCGGTGCTCGCCGCACACCAGCGCTATCTTGTCGCCGAGCCGTTCGGCCGAATGGCTGAGGTAATCGTCCAGCAGAGGTACGGCGCCATGCATCATACCAGCACCTCTTCCCTGTGCAGGTGATCGACGTCTATCCTGAGGTCGACCGCATGCGCGCTCGATGGGCGGCTTGCGACAAACTGCTGATGGAGGAGCTGCGTCGACAGCACGCCGACCAACGCCATGTTGTCCGAGTTGGACAGATCCCCATCGCCGGTCTTGGCAGCGCATTTGTCCAGCAGGCGCGCGACCGAGTTCGGATCAAAGACATTCGCCGCGCGCAGGGCAGTCTCGGAGAGTGCTTCGCGGACATAGGCGGGTGCGCCATCGCCCGTGAAGCAAAGTGCGTTGGGCGCCCGGTAGGGTTGCTTCTTGCGGGCCACGACTTCCGCGGGCACGATCGATTTCGCCACACGCTTCAGCACGTGTTTCTCATCCAGAATGCGCAGCTTGTAGTCGGGCGGGAGCGAATTCGCCAACGCCACGAGCCTGTCGTCCAGGAACGGGAAGCGCCCCTCGACAGAATGGGCCATCAGCATCCTGTCACCCTGCGAGGAGAGCAGGTAGCCCGACATCAGTGTCCTGATCTCAAGGTACTGGTCCTGCGCGAGAGGACCCCATCGTGGAAACTCTTCGGGCAGGCGGCCAAGCAGGTCCGCCACCACGTCGTGACGCGCCGCTTCGGCATGCATGCCGGCCGAGAACAGCCGTTTGATGGCGCTGGTGGTGCGCCAGCGGGTGTCATGCGCGAAGCCGGGCGCGCCAAATGCATGGATATCGTGTCCAAAGAACTGGCGCGCCATCGCCTGCTGCTTGACCGGCGACCGGCTCAGATAGGGGTAGAGGCGTTCCAGCAGTCGCGCGCGTCGGGCGGATGCGGGCTGCCGCCCCCAGAAACGGCGGACCTTGCCTTCACGGAACAGGTCGTAGCCGGCAAACATCTCGTCGGCGCCCTCGCCGGTCAGGACGACCTTGATGCCATGTTCGCGCACCAGTCTCGAGAGAAGGAACAACGGCGCCGGCGCGGTCCTGAGAATCGGACGCTCGGCGTGACGGATCACATCTGGGAAAACCTCGGCAATATCACCGCGCGAAACCATCACCTCGTGGTGCTCGCCGCCGCTCGCACTTGCAACCAGCCGCTGGTAACGGGTTTCATCATATTCGGCGTCAGCAAAACGCAACGAGAAGGTCTGGAATGGCGCGCCGGCGAAGCGCCTCCCGAGCATGGCGACAAGTGAGCTGTCGAGCCCGCCGGAAAGGTAGCAGCCAACCGGCACATCCGCCTTGACCATTCTAAGCGCCGTCGCGGCCTGCAAGGCGCTGCGCACTTCGTCCACCGCATCGTCCAGTGAGCCGGTGAAAGTGCCATGGGCCTGGTCCGCGATCTCGGGATAGCAAGGTTTCCAGAAAGCGTGCTCACGAACGCTGCCATTGTCGTAGATGCGTACATGGCCGGGGGTAAGTTCCTTCACTCCCTGAAATACGCCTTGCGGCGGTACGACCGTCCACAGCGTGAAAGTCTGGTCTATCCCCGCCGGATCGAAGGCCCGCGGTATCGCCGGGTCGGCTGCGAAAATGGCCTTCACTTCGCTGGCGAAGTGAAGGCGGCCAGCATGTTCGCACAAATGCAGCGGGCAGATGCCGAACCGGTCGCGCGACAGGACGAGGCGGCCTGTCAGCGAATCCCAGATGGCGAGTGCCCACTGCCCGTTTAGCCTCTCGAACGCGGCCACGCCCCAGGCGCGGTAGGCGTGCACGATGACCTCGGTATCGCTGCGGGTGCGGAAACGATGCCCCAGCGCCGTGAGTTGTTCACGCAGCTCGACGTAGTTGAAGATCTCGCCGTTGAACACGATCCAGGTGGTATCGCCGGTGTCGGCGAGGGGCTGCTGTCCGGTCGAGAGATCGATGACCGACAGACGGGTATGCGCCAACCCCGCCCGCCTGTCGCGGTAAACGCCGCTCTCGTCCGGGCCTCGATGGGAGAGCGCGGCTGCCATTCGTAGAAGCGCGGCTCGTGAAGGAGGCTCCGCAGTCGCGTTCAGCGCCACAATTCCGGCGATGCCGCACATGGGGTCAATCCCTGTCCATCGCAGCGGACAGCTGCGGCCGTGCGTGAAGGTAGCGGGCGGCGCGGCGTTTGCTGACGATATCCTTATAGACCTTCTCGACCTGCTCGGCCGTCAGGCCGGCGGCGGCGGCAACCACGCCGGCCGAAATTCCGTGATTCATGCCGTAGAGGCACAAATCCATCAGCTGATAGGGCAAGGCGAAGTAGAACTCCTCCTGGGTTTGCGCCATGGAAAACGTGTCCGTGGTCGGCGGCCTCGTTCGGACCTCCTCGTCAATCCCGAGATATTCCGCCAGCTGATAAACCTGGGTCTTGTAGAGATGGACGATCGGCATCACGTCGGCGACGCCGTCGCCCTGCTTGACGAAGAAGCCTTGGTCATATTCGAGCCGGTTTGGCGTGCCTGCCACTGCATAGTTGAGGCGGTCCGCATGATAGTATTCAGTCATCTTGCGAACCCGCTGCTTGTAGTTGGTTGCAGCGACGATCTGCAGGTAAGCCGCCGGCGAAAGACGCACGGTGTCGATCTTTCCGTCCGGATCCTCGACGGTGAGGCGCGTGATATTAAGGCCGCTGCTCTCCAGCACCGATGCCATGACCAGCTTGCATTTCCAGCCTTCGCCATATCCAGGGACGGCAGTTCGGATGGCCTCCATCTGTCGGGCGTAGGCGCCGATGCCCTCGAGCGCCGGCTGGATATCCTCAAGGATTGTGTCGATGCCAAGCTGCCCGGCGACGCTGCGGCCAAGCCTCAACGAGTCGCCGGATGAATCGCGCTCCGGCATGAACAGGCCCAGTACCTTGTCCCTGCCGAACGCGCGTGCGCAGACCGTTGCGACGACCGAACTGTCGATGCCTCCGGAGAGCCCGACAACCACTCCGCGGCGCCGTTGTGTGCCGAGAACCTGTTCGCGCAAGGTCTCAACGATGCGATCGATCTCCAGCCGGGCATCGAGCGCCAGCACATCGCTGCTGAATTCCCCGATCAGGTCGATGACACTGCCTCCCGTTTCTGTGACTCGATTGAAGAGTAGGTCTCTGTCACAGCGTTTTCGATGAGCGGGCGATTGATGGTCAGATGAGGCTCCACGACCATGTCGATGTGAGTGCCGGCGATCGGAATGACGTCCAGATGGACGAATGCCCGATCCCACCCAAGTGCAAGCGGCATTCCGGGCCGCGCGCAACGGAACAAGGTGCCGGTGATCGGCAGTATCGGCCTGGGTTCTGTGAGCCACTGGAAGAAGGCGCGCGCGCGCAGAACTTCCTGCAGTTCCAGTTTGGTTCTGAAGCTCGTCGGGTTGAACTGACCCTCGGCATAGCGGTCGAGGAAGCTGGAAAGCCGGGATTCGCAGTGCATTTTGACCGCGACCTTGGCAAGCGCGCGGCATGCCACTCGACTAGCCGATATACGATTGGTCCGGATCCGGTGAAATGTCCGGGTAATCGTCTCCCAACGCTTGCTGCGTTCGCCAACCAGGCTGGTATCCAGAATGCCCGTGAACGCTACCGCTCGCCCTTGATCAAGCAGACGCGCGGCAACCTCAAAAGCGACCGCTCCTCCGAGCGAGTGACCAAGCAGGCGAACACAGCCGGTCGGCTGCACGCGGTTGATATGATCGATTGCAGCTTCGACCATTGCGGCGACGGTGTTTTGACCTTGCAGGATCATGCCCAGGGCCGGATATCTGATGGGAGACACCCTGGCGACCTTGCTTATTGCCGATGCGAACGAAGCAAGGCTCGGACCATAGCCGACCGACCCGGGGAAAAGGAAAAGCAGCGGAGGCTCGTGTTTCCAAGCGGGCGCGTGCTCGCCGCCTCCTTGAGCAGAAATGACCGCTGCAACCATCTCATCGAAGCTCATTCCAACCGTGAAGGCTTCCAATCCGAGCTCCTGCCCGATCGCGCTTTCGATTTCCATGACGCAGTGCAGCAGCTTCAGCGAATCTCCCCCCGCTTCGTCCCAACAGCCCAGGGCGACCCGCGTCTTGAGGACCTTGGTCCAGGCACGCCGTACGATCTGATGAGCAGGAACTTCATGTCCCGCATGGGGTATTTGCGGTGGGGGCGTGGTTTCCCGAACCGAAAGGTCAATTGCAGCCAGCGTTGTCATATCGATCTTTCCGCCGGGCAGTCGCGGTATCTCGGCGCTTGCATGGAGTCGCAACGGGCAAAGCGCCGGCGGCAATTTTGTCCTGGCAAGTTGGCGCAGCTCGTCGCAAAAACTGGCTCCCGCTCCGCTGTGCGGTACGGCGAATGCAACCAGTTCATTCGCCGGGGTGACGATAACCACGGCATCCTTCACCGACGGCGCGCCACGCAGAACCCGTTCGAGTTCGGCCGGCTCAACGCGCCGCCCATTGACCTTTATCTGGCGCCCTTTGCGGCCTATGATCCGCAGCAGGCCGTCACTCCCGATTTGCACAAGATCGCCCGTCGCAAAGATGCGAAGCGTCTGGTCGCCGGGGTCTACTTCAAACGGAACAACGGCCCCGTTTTCCCAATGTCCAAGCGCGACATACGGGCTTCTGATCAACAGTTCTCCGATCTTGCCGGGCTGAACCGGGTAACCCTCTTCATCGACCACTGCGAAGCTGATTCCCGGAAGCAGCCAGCCGACGGGAGCCGAAGAATCGAATTCCGGCCAATCGTGCGGCAAGAACCACTGCGATCCCGTCGTTTCCGTCGATGAATAGCCGATCTGCACCAGGCAATTTGGCGGGACAGCCTTGCGCACGAGGCGGATGTCGGCCGAAGATACCTTCTCGCCTCCAATTCGGGCAACTCTGAGCGAACCAAAGGCGTCCGCGGGTTCATCCGCCAAGAGAGCGCGAAGCAATGCCGGCACCAGATAGGTGATCGTCACGCCTTCGGATTGCATGCGGCCGCGAACCGCGCGCAGGCCGACGGCTTCAACCTCCACAAGCTGCAACGTGGCACCCGTGAGAAGAGCGGCAAGAATTTCCCGACAGCCGGCGATGGTTGCCGGGCCGGTCAGAGGCAGGAATACATCCTGTGCATTGATGTGGCACGCATCGACATATTGCTGCACTCGGCACAGCAAGTTCCGCTGGCTGTTGACAATCCCCTTGGGGCGGCCCGTGCTGCCGGAGGTATAAAGCACGATTGCCGGTGCATCGACAGAAACCACACGGTGTGCAGCTGGATGGGGCGTTGCCTGCAATGATTGCGCCATATCGATCCAGGCAACGTGCTGGGGCAGATCAAGGCCGTGGAGGCCTTTGTCGCCAATTATGGCGGAGAGCCTCGCGTCGGCGACGATTTCGTTGATGCGCGAGTCCGGATCTCGCACGTTAAGCGGCACTGACGGCCGACCGGATGCCATGCCGGCCAGCATCGCAACGGTGTACCAGACCGAGTTGGCCTGAAGTATTCCAACCGCATTTCCGTCGGGAACGACGGCTTCAATCCAGCCGGCCAATGCCTCGACCGCCCGAAAAAGCTCGGAATAGGTCAGTCG
>NZ_RZPW01000337.1:0-6407 GCF_003998455.1 Mesorhizobium sp. M7A.F.Ca.CA.001.08.2.1
TTCTCGAACTTGTCTTCAAGCTCGATTTCCTTGGCGACGGTGACGCCGTCCTTGGTGATGCGCGGGGCGCCGAACGACTTGTCGATGACCACGTTGCGGCCCTTGGGGCCGAGCGTGACCTTCACCGCGTCAGCGAGGATGTTGACGCCGCGCAGCATGCGCTCGCGGGCATCGCGGGAGAATTTTACGTCTTTGGCAGCCATTTTTAGCTCCTGGCAGGGGCTTTGATCGAGCCCGGGAATTCAGTTGACGGAAAGGCCTGATATCAGCCGATGATGCCCATGATGTCGGATTCCTTCATGATCAGAAGGTCTTCGCCATTGAGCTTGACTTCGGTGCCCGACCACTTGCCGAACAGGATGCGGTCGCCGGCCTTGACGTCCAGCGGGACCAGCTTGCCAGCTTCGTCACGAGCGCCGGAGCCGACAGCGATGATCTCGCCTTCCTGCGGCTTTTCCTTTGCCGTGTCGGGGATGATGATCCCGCCAGCGGTCTTGGATTCGGATTCGACCCGGCGAACGACCACGCGGTCATGAAGCGGGCGGAACTTCGACTTTGCCATTTTTTCTTCCTCGATGAGAACGGTGAGAAACAGTTCCTCCATCCGGCGGCGCCGGACATGTGGTTAGCACTCACCAAAGGCGAGTGCTAACGTGGCGCTGAAATAGGCTGGCGGCGCGCCGGAGTCAAGGCGCTCGGAGCGCCTCTTGGCGCATGATGATGAACTTACCGGTGCCTGGCCGAACCGAGCACCAGAAGCGGGCACCGTTCCGCCAGCGGATAGCTTCCGCTCGGCACGACGCGCACGTCGCCGAACCAGTTGGCTGCCTCGTTGGTCAGCGTGGCCAGCGTCGCGAAGCTGTAGCTTATGTCCGAGCCTGCATAGACGTCGATCGTGTTGATCGAGGTCATACTCCATCCTGTTCGCGCGGCAAGAGCTTCGCGGTCCGGAAACAGTCTGCCGAATGCATCGCGGATCGTTGCCACCTTGATGGTAAAATCGCGGTCGTCGGTCGTACACGCCATCGCAATCCGCCATTTGAGCGCGTGGAAATTCTCGATCCCGCCGGCCAGAACCAGAGCTTCGATGCCGCACAGATCGTCCGCCGTTTCCGGTCGTGCGAAGACGCGGATCGCTGCGCGCCTGCCAGGCTTCAGCACCCTGGCGACCTCGCCAAACAACGAACTGCGCGCCGCCTGGGAAGCGACCGCCGACAGGCATCCGTCGCCGATGACGGCGTCGATGCTTGCGCGGTCCACGGGCAGGTTAAGCCAGTTGCCGGCGATTGCCCGTCGCGAGCCGTCGTCGCCAGCCCATACGCCGGAAATCATGGCCGCCGACTGGTCGACCGCCAACATCGACTTGCCCAGAACTGCCAATTCCGGGGTAACCCCCAAGAGAAGGACATCGGCATTTCCGAGATCAAGTTCGATCGAATATAGCGACGGTTTCCGCTGTCGGCCGGAGCGGCGCTTCCAGAAGTTTCCAATGGCGGTGGTAATCGTCCCAATGATTTGTCATGCAATTCCATTGGCCCCCTGCACGCCTGGATTTTGGATATCACCGGGGCTTAATAGAGGTCGTTGGACAAGCCAAGAGATTTCAAGGCATCTACAGACAGTCCAGGAGGTGGATAGTGGCGCGTATCGCCGTGATAACGCATGAGCATGACAGGTTCCTGGGCAGGCGCGATATTCTGCTGCGCAGGAGCAGCCCATACATGCTGTTCGACATTCTTGCGGAATTGAAAAGGCGCGGCCATTCGATTCGGGTTCAGCAAGGCCTGTCGAAGCCGGTCAGCGCCGATATGGCGGTATTGCATGTCGATGCCACGGTGACGCCCACGGACTATGTCGACTATGCCCGGAGTTTTGCATTCTGCCTCAACATCGGCGCCGCCGACATATCCAAACGGCGGATCAGTGGTGCATTGATCGACAAAACCGACAGCTGGCAAGGTCAGGTGATCGTCAAAAGCAATCTCAACAATCGGGGAATCCCGGAGACGCTCCTCAACCGGCGATCCGAGCGCGCGGGCAAACAGCCGCCGTTTCCGCATTTGCCAATCTTGCACCCCTATGAGATCCACAGATCTCTCGGCGACGTTCCGGACGGCGTCTTTGATTGCGACGATCTCGTCGTGGAAAAGTTCATTCCGGAGAGAGAACCCGACGGTTTTGCTGTTCGTTTCTGGGTGTTTTGCGGAGAGCGCGAGCGCTGCACCCGCTACGTCTCCCCGAACGGCCTGGTCAAGGCATCGGAGACGATCCGGCGCGAGCCCGTCCCGGTGCCCGACGAATTGCGTGAGCGCCGGCGTGAACTCGGCTTCGACTATGGAAAATTCGATTTCGTCATGCATGAGGGCAGGGCCATCCTCCTCGATGCGAACAAGACTCCCGGCCGTCCGCAAAACCTCGTCAAGATGTTTGCGGCCGGCGCTTCGGATCTGACACACGGCTTCGAAGGCCTCGTCCATCGGGCGAAATAGGCGCGGCTCTAGAGAAACAGCCGCAGCTGCGTGTGAATGATAGACCGGTAATCCTCGATGGTCCGGCGGCTTTCCGCCTCGTCCTCGGCGAGCGCCAGGCGCACCACACCGCCGGCGAGCTGGAAGATCAGCAGAACCATGCGTTCGAACTGCTCGCGCTTTTCCGGCTCGATCAGGGCGATGACATGGTCGCAGAACATTTTGGCTTGGTGCCGCGTTTCGGCGAGGTCGAGGTTCTTGAGCGCCTTGTCGGCCTGGATGGCGTTCTGCAGGTCCTGGATGGCCGGATCGCCGGCGACACGGCTGAGATAATCATCGAGCAGCCGGTCAGCGGCCACGATGACATCTTTCGCCTCGTGGATTTCGGCGATGATCGTCGTCAGCCGTGCCCGGCTGACCTCTGAAAACCGCTCATAGAGCATCGCCAGGATCGCCGATTTGTTGGGAAAATAGTGGTAGACGGTGGCGATCGGCCCGCCCGCCAGCATGCCGACCTCCTTCATGGTGACGGCGTCGATACCCTTTTCCCCGATCAGCCGCATGGTCGTCGACAGGATCGCGTCGATGCGCTCGCGGCTGCGTTGCTGCTTGGGCCTGCGCCTCGGCTCGGTCGCCATTCTCTTCAATTCCGTCATGCACCGATCTTTCGCACGGTTTTTAGATTCCGGTTGACAAGAAATATGATCAAGTATCAGTTTCTGAAATACTGACAGGTTGTCAGCTTTTTTGCCGCGCGGCAAGGACGTTGGGGAGGCGCCTTTGGCTTCGACAGATACCGGCCACGCAGGCAGTGGCGACTGGTTGGTCGGCAATCCGACCGGCTGGCAGCTCGCCTCGGCCCTGTGGATCGGTTCGGTCGGCCTGCTCATCCTCGGCCTGCAGCCGGTGCTGCTCGGAGCTCTCTACACCGAAGGCCATGTCAGCGGCGACGAACTGGCGCTGGTCGCCACCGCCGAGATGATCGCCATTGCCATCGGTTCGGCCGTCGTGGCGATGCTGCTTTCGGCCCACAATATGCGCTGGAAAAGTGCCGTCCTTCTGCTGCTGCTGGCGCTGGCCAATGTGTGGACGGCCTATGCCGCGAGCGCCAACATGCTGATTGCGGCCCGCGCCCTTGCCGGGCTCGCCGAGGGCGGTCTGGTCGCCATCGCCACCGAACTGATCGCCCGCTCGCGGCGTGCCGAGCGCATCGGCGGCTATTTCGTCACCATGCAGACGCTGGCGCAATGCGCGCTCGCCCTGTTGCTGGCGCTCTATGTCATCCCGGCCGCAGGGTCGGCGGGTGGCTTCATCGTTCTTGCCGTCGTCTGCGTCGTGTCGCTGGCGGTCGCTTTCACTGTCCCAGGTGACTATGCCGACCTGCCCAAGGAAGAGAATCTGGCCAATGTGCTGACGGTTCCCTCGATGACCGCGCTGCTGTCGGTCTTCTGCTACTTCATGTTCTTCGGCGCGGTCTGGGCTTTCCTGGAGCCGCTAGGCGCGCAATACGGCATCGATGGCCGCACCGTCGGCCTGATCGTCTCGGCCAGCCTCGCGGTGCAGGTCCTGGGGGCGATGACGGCGACCGCGTTCGAGGCGCGCATCGATTATCGCCTTGCCATCGCGGCGATCGGCGTCGTGGCGCTTGTCAGTTCCCTGGTTCTTGCCAGCAGCCCCGGCCTGACGACGTTCTGGGTCGCTGCCTTGGCCATGGGCTTTATCCTGCTGTTCATCGTGCCCTACCAGATCCGTCTGGCGATCACCGCCGACGAGACGCGCACCGCTGTGCTGCTGGTGCCGGCAGCCCAACTGTTCGGCCTGGCGATCGGGCCGATTGCGGCGTCGCTGCTCATCGATGGCAAGGATTTCCGGCCGGTGCCGGAATTCGCCGCCGCCAGCGCGGTGGCAAGCGTGGCGCTGCTCGGTCTCTTCGTTCTTGTGTCACGTCGCCGTCGTGCGGTTGCCTGAGCGGGGAGCGCCATGTCGAACACCTGGAGCAACTGGTCGGGCTTCGTAAGTGCCGAGCCCAAGCTGATCGCCAGCCCCGGCGATGCCGGTGAACTCGGTGATCTCGTCCGGACCGCGCCTGGCCCGGTGCGCGTTGCCGGCGCCGGTCATTCCTTCACACCGCTGGTGAAATCGCAGGGCACGATCCTGTCCCTGGAGAGACTGGAAGGGCTGGTCTCGCACGACGCGCAAAAACATCAGGCGCGGGTGCGGGCAGGGACCCGGCTCGGCCCGCTCATGCACATCCTGCAAGGCATTGGCCAGGGCCTGCCCAACATGGGCGATATCGACCGCCAGGCGATCGGCGGCGCGCTGGGCACAGCCACGCACGGCTCTGGGCCGACGCTCGGCGCCTATCACACGCAGCTGGAGACGGTGCAGATCGTCGACGGGCTTGGCAAGGTCCGCGACTTCAAGCGGGCAGGGGATCGGGACATGATCCACGCCATCGGTGTCGCGCTCGGCGCTTTCGGCGTGCTCACCGAAGTGACGCTGAACAACATCGCGACCTACCGGTTGCGCCGCCGCAAATATGTGCTGCCGATCACCGAGATGCTGCGTGATTTCGAGGCGATGATGGCCGCGCATCGCTCGGCCGAATTCTACTACATTCCGTTTTCCGGCTATGCGCAGTTCATCGCCAGCGATTTCAGCGATGCCGCACCCACCACGCGGCCGCCGGAAGAGGACGAGGCGGGTTTGAGGACACTGCGCAGGCTGCGCACTTCACTTGCCTGGCTGCCATCGCTGCGTGGCCGCCTGATCCGATCGGCGGCCGCCAAATTTCCCGCCGAGGACTACGTGCAGGACTGGCTCAACGTCTATGCCAGCGACCGGCAGACCAAGTTCAACGAGATGGAATATCATTTGCCGTTCGAGGAAGGGCCGAAGGCGCTGGCCGAGATCATCGAGCTGACCGAGAAGCGCTTTCCCGAGGTCTATTTCCCGATGGAGGTGCGCTCGGTCGCGCCGGACCAGTTCTGGCTTTCGCCATTCTACAACAGGCTGACCTGCTCCATCGCCATCCACCATGACGCCGCGAACGATCCTTTGCCGTTCATGCGGGCGGCAGAGCCGATCTTCCGCAGATATGGCGGCCGGCCGCATTGGGGCAAGATGCACAGCCTCAAGGCGGCGGAGCTGAAAAAGCTCTACCCGCGCTGGGACGATGCCATGGCGGCGCGCCGCGACATCGATCCGGAAAACCGCTTCGTGTCGCCCTACATGGCCGGCCTGTTCGGCATCGAATGATGAGCACCTATTTTTCCACCCTCTCGGATGCGCTGAAGACCGCCGGCATCTTCCGACCCTGCCTGCTGCTCGACCGCGATCGGCTGGACGGAAACATTGCCCTGGTAAAAAGGAGGCTGGATCCCGGCCTGGCCGTGCGGCTGGTCGACAAATCGCTCGCCTGCCTGCCGCTGCTTGCGCATATAGGCAAGGCGCTTCGCCATGAGCGCTTCATGACCTTCCCCCCGCCGATCAGCAAGGCGGTGCTGAAGGCGTTTCCGGATGCCGATCTGCTCTACGGCAAGCCGATGCCGATCGGTGCGGCAAGGGCTGCGCTGGTGAAGGGTGATGCCGACTGGTCGCGTGTCTGCTGGCTGATCGACAGCGAGGAGAGACTGGCGGAATACGGTGCTCTCGCTGACGAACTCGGCATCGGCCTGCGCATCGCTTTCGAGATCGATGTCGGGCTGCATCGCGGCGGCTTTGCTGATCCCGCGGCCTTGTCGAAGGCGCTGAGCGCGTTGCCGGTCCGGCTGCATTGCGAAGGCGTCATGGCCTACGAGGCGCATGCGCCGCTCATTCCCGGCCTTTTCGGCGGACCGGCAAAGGCATTGGCGGAGGCGTCGGCGCAGGCTGCGGCGTTCGTCGCCTGTCTCGGTGCCGACCAGCGCCGCATCCTCAACATCGGCGGCAGCAAGACCG